>PKCL01000327.1 GCA_002862165.1 Planctomycetaceae bacterium | reverse complement strand
TAATGGAACCAGTGAGTCGTACGCGGCCCCCAGCAAGTACGATGACTCGGTCACAGATAGCCTGTACATCAGGCAGAACATGTGTCGAAACAAAAACAGTCTTCCCATGATCCTTGGCGAGAGTGGTGAGACGCCCAAGCATTGCTTGTCGTTCAATAGGGTCGAGGCCATTTGTCGGTTCATCGAGAATAATCATATCTGGATCATGAACAATAGCAGCAGCAAAAGAGACCTTCTGGCGGGTGCCGACTGAGAGCGTCTCAACGGGTCGATAACGTTCTTGACCTGCATCGCACCAATCTAATACTTCGTGAGACCTTCGTAATGCTTCAGTTGATGGTAGGCCTGAAAGACGTGCGGCATATCGAACCATCTCAACACCAGATAAACCTGGGATTGTGCATTCATCTTCTGGAACAACTCCAACAATCTGACGAACACGACGAGGTGTACGATACGGGTCATTTCCAAAGACCCTTGCTTGACCAGAGGCAAGTCGTACAAGGCCAAGGATAGATCTGACCAGCGTGCTTTTGCCAGCACCGTTGGGTCCTACAAGACCCGTAACCCCGGGAGTGACATCCATTGAGACGCCATCAAGCACAGTTCGTCGCCCGTATCGCTTGACGATATTCTTCAGTCGAACGGGAATGGTAGCGTCAGAAGTTGTCATGGGTGCTGGTCTGGCTCAAAGTTCCCCAATTACAAGAAAGTCAGTCATCCATCACTTCGGTTTCTTTTGCTTTTGCAAGATCGCTAACGTGTCCTTCAAATTTCTTTGTAAGATCCTGAACCTCTTCTTTAGTATTGGTACAATCGTCTTCCGTCATGGTGCTGTTTGTCTTTTCTCCGTCAGCAGCCTTGTTCGCGTCTCGTCTCACATTACGGATTGCGACCCTCGATTCTTCTGCAAGTTCTTTGATACGAGCAGTCATCTTTTTTCGAACATCGGTTGAAAGCGATGGGATTGTAATGCGTATGACTCTGCCATCACTTTGAGGATTGAGACCCAAGTCACTTGACTGAATTGCTTTTTCGATGTCCTTTATCGTTCCTGGATCAAACGGTCGGATAACAATCTGGTTGGACTCAGGTGCTCCTACATTGGCCAGAGATTTGATGGGAGTTGGAGAGCCATAGACCTCAGCCCGTAGTGAATCTACTAGTCCCGGATTAGCACGACCAGTGCGGATTCCAGTAAGTGAGTTCCGAAAGACATCAACAGCTTTCTCCATTCGTTCCTCTGCGTTAAGAAGAATTTCATCGGCTGCCATTTTCTTTCCTCCATGCTTCAGAACAAGATGAAATGCTGCGGTTATTCACACGTTGTAAAAATTGTCACTCACTGGCCAACGAAGAGCAAGTATGCCGTCACTCCGCAGCAGCCTCGGTATGGCTGCTCACAAGCGTGCCACACTTTTCCCCAGCAACGGCCCGTTCAATATTGCCATCTTTTCGGTAATTGAAGACAAGTATTGGCATGTTGTGTTCCATGCATTGGGAGATTGCGGTTGCGTCCATCACTCTTAAATTCTGTTCTCGAACCTGTTGGAAACTGAGGTCACGGTAGAGTACAGCGTGGGGATTTTTTTCAGGATCATCTGAATAAACTCCATCAACACGCGTTGCCTTCATCAAAATATCCGCTTCCAATTCAAGTGCTCGCTGAGCTGCTGCTGTATCAGTTGTCACAAAGGGACTTCCTGTTCCTGCAGCAAGAATCACAATGATTCCCTTGTCTAGATGGTGGCGGGCTCTTCGGCGAATGTATGGCTCTGCAACACCGTCCATACGAATGGCAGTCATTAATCGCGTTTCAACACCGAGAGTCTCTATGGCATCCTGTAAGGCCAGTCCATTGATTACGGTTGCCAACATGCCCATGTAGTGAGCGGTTGCTTCTTGAACACCACTGTTCCCTGCCGTAAAGGATGCACCACGAAGAATATTGCCGCCACCAATAACAACAGCTAGCTGGGTTCCGCGAGCAGCTGCCTGCACCGTTTGATTGGCAATATGAAGAACTTCTTCCATTGCAATGCCACGTTCTCCGGCATGAGAAAAACTTTCTCCAGAAAGTTTTAAAAGCACGCGGCGGTAAGGGTCTGATGACATGAAGTGTAGTTTAACCTGAATAGACAACTGGAATAAAAGAAAGAGTGAAGTAGATCAGCGAAGAAGCTGCCCCACTGCTCGTACAAAGCACTAATCTCCGCTACCAATTTTCCAATGCTCCATGCGCTTGACCTCGAGCCCAGCACTTTTCACGAGTTTCCCAACACTTTGTTTGTCGTCTTTTACAAAGGGCTGCTCGAGCAATACGCACTGGCTAAAGAAATTTCGAAGCCGACCCTCGATCATTTTTTGAATGATATTTTCAGGTTTGCCTTCTTGCTTCGCAGCTTCTGTGAGAATTTCACGTTCTTTATCAACAACTTCTTGATCAAGATCTTCTTTGACAATCGCCTGCGGCGAGAGGGCAACAATATGCATGGCCACGTCTTTCGCAACTTCTGCTGCGGTTGATCCTGTGGTTTCACCGGAGATCTCAACAAGAGCAGCCTTCGAGCCGTCATGATGGGCATATCCACCACATGGCGCGTCAATTCGGCAGATACGGGAAAGTTCGAAAACTTCCCGCATACGGTTGAACAGATCGTCCTTACGTTCTCTAAGAGTCTTATCTGGATGTGCCTGACTTTTTTGATCGAGGAGTTCTTCTGGAGACGCAGCACCAGGGCCAAGGGCAAGTGTTTTCGCAATGTCATTTACGAAATCTTTGAAATCAGGGCTACCTGCCACTGGAGCACTCTCGCACTTGAGTTCGATGATCGCTCCGACACCCTTTTCGAGATCTGTGAAAATAGCTAACCGACCCATTGAAGTTTCACGATCTGCCCGCAAAGCTTGTGTTTTGACACCCTGCTTACGGAGCCAATCAACAGCCTGTTCGGTATCACCGCCACACTCAGCGAGCGCTTTTTTACACTCCATCATCGGTAACCCAGTTTTTTCCCGCAGTGCCATGACCGCGGCGGCTGTTATTGCTGCCATTGTTTTAAGTCCTCATGTCGTGTCAAAGTTTGTGATAAAGAGCAAAGATGAGTTACCGATTTGAAAGATACGGTGCAACGTTCATAATCGAATGCATTGCGTCCTACGCTGCCGAGAAAATAGAACACCGTACAGTCGATCGATAGGAGTTATATTTTCGCGGAGGGTGGTGCGACATTACCTCGTGCTTTTGGCGCAGCCTTTGCGGGTTTTGCATCACGAGTGGCGCCCTCATCCTTTGACTGATTCTTCTCAGCGACATCTGCTTTACCCTCAAGGATGGCATCAGCGAGCCGAGAAGTGACAAGTTCGATAGACCGGATAGAGTCGTCATTTCCAGGGATTGGAAGATCAACTACGTCTGGATCACAATCAGTATCAATAAGAGCTACTGTAGTAATTCCCATTTTTCTTGCTTCGTTGACCGCATTTTTTTCTTTCTTTGGATCAAAAATGACGAGGCATTCCGGTAGTCGGGAGAGTGTGCGAATGCCTCCAAGATTACGAAGCATTTTTCGGTGCTCTCGTCGCAAAGAAGATTGCATTTTTTTTGAGTATTTATGGAAGGCATCAGATGGGAGCAATTCCTCAAGTTCTTCGAGGCGAGTCAATCGATTACGAATTGTTCGGAAGTTGGTCAGCGTACCACCAAGCCAACGTTCGCTGACGTAGGGCATTCCACAGCGAGTAGCTTCTCTTACTATTGCTTCTTGTCCCTGACGCTTGGTCCCGACAAATAGAATCAGACTTCCTGTTGAGGCAACCTGTTTCAGATACTTTTTGCTTCTGAGCAGACCGCGAATTGTTTCACGGACATCAATAATATGAATAAGATTTTTGCGGCCAAAAATATAGGGCCGCATTTTTGGGTTCCAACGACTTGATCGATGGCCAAAATGTACGCCAGCTTCAATGAGTTCCTGAGCGAGGACATTAGACACGGTAAAATTGCACTTTCTGTAAGTAACTAAGAAATCCGTGTGCCAACATTGGGCGACACGACTAGCCAGAATTCAGGTTTGAATTCTCTGGTCAATACTGCAAATATCGGTGTTTTCTCCAATTTGTCAATCCGTTGGGGCTCTGGGCGAATTCAATAGGATGTGCCTGCTTCCCTCCTTCAGTCAGGAAGTGGCTTGAATTTAGCCTAGGATCGAAATTAGACTAACTCTTTCGGTCAAATACTCAATTTTCACCCGAAGGGTAGACGCCAGCAGGCCGGCATGGCATTCCCAGGCTGAGGCTATGTCGATGCGCCACGTTCTATCTGCAACCGTTCAGAATGTTCCCGGTGTTCTTGCACACATTTCGGGAATGCTTGCTTCTCGTGGCTACAACATTGATAGCCTTGCAGTTGGGGAGACTGATGATCCTGATTTTTCCAGAATGACTTTTGTGCTACGTGGAGATAATAGAGTTCAAGAGCAGGTCAGGCGGCAACTTGAAAAAATTGTCACAGTAGTAAGCGTTGACGACATAAGTTCACGAAATTATGTCGAACGTGATTTGATGCTTGTAAAAGTTTCAGCCACAGCAGGACAGGACCGTTCAAACGTTAGAGAATTGGCAGGAATTTTCCGTGGACGAGTTGTTGATGTTGCTGCCGACAGTGTGATTGTAGAAATCTCAGGTACCGAAAAGAAAATCGAAGCGTTCATCGATATGATCCGTCCATTGGGTATCATCGAGTTGGTTCGAACTGGCCGAATTGCAATGGTTCGAGGCAGCAACTCTAGTTGTGAACAAAACAACACGGAGTCAGTGAGCAACAATTAATTTATTTGAAGAACCTGCTTAGACTGAAAGGCAAAAATGGTTCTTCGGTAAGTGCTAAAACTAAAAAATATTAAAAGTAACCCTTGGTTCAAAAGGAGCCCCTCGTGCCAGCCACAATTTATTACGATTCCGATGCTGATTTGGCCGTACTCTCAGGCAAAACAATTGCTGTTATTGGGTATGGGAGTCAGGGTCATGCTCAGGCACAGAATCTTCGAGACAGTGGCCTGCAAGTAGTTGTTGCACAGAGACCCGGCGGACCAAACTTTGATCTCGCCAAAAGCCATGGCTTTGATCCACTTTCTGTGGAAGAAGCTGTAAAGCAAGCCGATGTCGTAAATATTCTTTTACCGGATGAGTTGCAGGGCGATGTCTATAAAACGTGCATTAAGCCAAACCTCAAAGCCGGTGCCGTTCTGATGGCTAGTCATGGATTTAATTTTCACTTTAGTCAGGTTGAGCCGCCACCTGGCCACGATATCCTTTTAGTTGCTCCCAAAGGTCCTGGGCATCTCGTGCGGAGTGAGTATGAAAAAGGAGGTGGGGTGCCTTGTCTTATTGCACTTGGTGAAGGTGCTTCAGAAGAGACAAAAAAAATTGGACTCGCTTACGCGAAAGGTATCGGTGGTACGCGGGGTGGTGTTATTGAAACAACCATAGCGGAAGAAACCGAAACAGATTTATTCGGCGAACAGGCAGTACTTTGTGGTGGAGTGTCGGAACTTATAAAAGCGGGGTTTGACACGCTCGTCGAGGCTGGATACCAACCAGAGATGGCGTATTTTGAGTGTCTTCATGAAATGAAATTGATCGTCGACCTTCTTTATCAAGGTGGGTTGGAGTACATGAGATATAGTGTTTCCAACACAGCCGAATACGGCGACTACACGCGAGGTAGTCGTGTGATTACAGCTGAAACCCGTGCCGAAATGAAGAAAATTCTCGAAGAGATTCAATCTGGTGAATTTGCGAGAGACTGGATTCTCGAAAACCGTGCCGGAGCTGCAATGTTTAAAGCTACCCGTCGTCGGGAACGGGAGCATAAGCTGACTGAAACAGGTCGTCATTTGAGGAAGATGATGAAATGGATTGACTCAAAAGAAGTCTGATTTCATTTATAGTAGATACTGACGATTGGTACTGAAATGGACTGTGGAGAATAGTCAGTACTCACAGCTAGAGTCACAATTATGAAACCAGCAGAGCAGGAATTGCGTGATCTCTATACTCAGCTTGAGCCGGGAGATCGTGTTGAGGTGGTTCATGGTGTGACTGTGGGTTCAAGTGCCAAATGGAGTACAACGACTATTGGTAAGGTTCTAAGGCGAGAACGTCGTCGCCACGGACTTCATTTTCGGCGGAACAGTGACGACAAAGTTTTCAGTGATGTACTCATCCTTGCCAGAGATGATGGCGAATTAACAACTGTTACCGTTGATGAGTTCACAAGGATAAAACGACTCTAAACGTATAGGGTTGTTGGTGTCTCGTCTTAATCCACTCGGACGATAGAGCATTTTAGATACTCGCCCTCTAGGCAATGCAGATTCACCGGATGGTCAATCGCAGCCCCGCGATGTTCAAGAAGTTGTAATGTGCGTCCACTCCTCTGACCAACAGCCGAGAGCATCATTAAGAAATCATCACGTGAGATAGCTCCAGAGCAACTACACGTTACAAGTATTCCACCAGGTTCAAGGAGGTCTACGCCTAGGCGGTTAATACGGTGATACGCACGGAGTGCATCGGAGGCAGACGCTCGACTACGCGCGAATTTTGGTGGGTCAAGTATGACCATGCCAAATTTCTCACCCTTTTCATGAAGAGATGAGAGTTTTTCAAAGGCATCGGCCTGTTCTACTGACATTGTCGTCGCATTGTTAAGTTCGGCATTTGCCCGAGCCAGTGAAACAGCTTTAATGCTTGAATCCACTGAAAGAACTGAAGAAGCATTTCCAGAAATAGCACTCGCGACTCCAAAACCACCAGAGTAGCAGAACATGTCCAGTACGCGCCGTCCGGCTGCGTAGGCTGCAGCAGCCTGACGATTTTCACGCTGATCGAGGTAGTATCCAGTTTTCTGCCCTTCAGTCAGATCGACGCCAAAACGGAGGCCGTGTTCTTCAACAAAGATTGGTCCGTCGGGTCGCTCACCACGCAGTTGCCTGTCGGGTAAGTGTAATCCTTCAAGTTTTCCCAACCCACGTTCAGCGCCGCGAAGTAGGATACCCTTCGGCCGAAGAAGATTCTCCAGACTGTCACAGATCACGTCGAGTCGCTCAGCCATAGCAAGGGCCGTGACTTGCAAAGCGAGGTAGGAGCCGTATTGGTCAACAATAATACCTGAAAGACTGTCCCCTTCGCTGTTGATAAGCCGGCATCCACTTTTTTCAGAATATAGTCCAAGACTCTGCCGCAAGCTGACAGCATTTTCGATACGAGTTCTCAAGAATGTTTCATCGAGAGCTTCGTCCTCTACAAATGTGTAGAGTCTGATGCGGATTCGGCTTGATGCATTCCAGAGTCCACGAGCAATAAAGTTGCCATCGTGTGTGACAACGTCGACCACTGCTCCACTGGCTGGCTCTCCATCTACGCGTAGGATGGCAGATTCAAGAACCCATGGATGTCGGCCGAAAAATGGTCTGGCACGCTTGGGTTTAATAAAGACAGTGGCCTCTGAAAGTGCCGCTGAGGCCACATCATTCTCAGGCATGAACAACCTGCTTTGTTGCCGGCTCTGGCAACACGTGAGGCTGCGGAAGAGCATCTGTTCCCGCCTCAGCTTTAACCCTACGTTGGCTATCCTTCTCGGACTTCTTCTGATTGAGACGGAGAACACTCCATCCAAAAATATCACCAAGTGGTCCAGCTAGTAATGCCGGAAGCAGCACAAGGTTTCCGACTAATGCGACAGTGAGCATAGCGAGCATCATGTGACCAAATCGTTGTGTTGGTCCAAATGGTGAGAGTGAGAACACGGATAAACCAATGCCAATAACACCCCAACTCTGGTACATCGCTCGAGCACAGCCTTTATAAGCCAACATTGTGGCTTCTTTACGATCCATGCCATCAGAGATGCCTCGTCTAAACCAAAGCATAAAATGAACAACATCATCAACGGTAACACCCAGGGCAACGCAAGGGGCCATTACAGTACCGATATCAATGAGTAGATTGCCAGTACCGAAACTTTGAAGGAGTGCATTTCCCCATCCCATCCCACCAAAAACAACAACAGCAGGAAAGGCAGCAGGAAGTAGGAGTACAAGCCCAGCTGAAGCAGCGCGGCAAAGAAGCACCATGACAAGCACAATAATTGCAAAGTCACTGATAAAACCAACAATGAGTCCATCAAGCAACGAATGCTGTGCTTTGTAGACCAGTGGTACAAGACCGGTGTAGTCAACTGAAATTCCTTGCGTGCCATCAGCGTCATAGCTCGCCAGTATTGGATCTATCTTGGACTGTAAGTCCCGTTTGAAGTCCGCGTAATCAACCTCTTTTGTTGCGCTCACACGAGCACTGATTCTCCACAGTTCCTGATCACGAATCCCTTCTGCGCTTTCTACTTTTGCTTCACGCAAGTAGTCCCCATCAAGAAATTCATCACGGTGAGCAACAAGCCTACGGTTCAGCACGCTCCGTCGTGTTCTGGCGTTGAGTCCAAATACTCGACCAGCAGCCCCGCCAATCCCGCCACCACCGACATCAAGACTACGACCGAAAGTGACTGTTGAGAGAGAACTACCAACTTCACCGAGTTCACCAATTTCACGTTGTATCTCGTCTACGAGCTCCATTCGTTCAAGAAAGTTGAGATCGCACTTTTCCTGATCACACCGGATAAGGATTTCCATCGGCACAAGTGGCCCAAGATTTTTTTCAAGCCAGCGATAATCTTGGCGAATGCGCGCCTGAGGAGAAAATAGCCTCATGAGCTGAACGCTACTTTCGACACGGGTCATCCCATAACCAATACCTGCCATGGCAATAAGACAAATTGTGGCGATTGCAATGTTGTGTCGCGTGATCCAATGGCCGACACCCCACCACGGGCTTTCTTCAATAGGTCGCCAGGAGTCATTAGTGTCCTCATCAGAGCCCGTACCGAGACGAAGCTTTGGCGGAAAAAGTTCGAGGCACGCAGGCATGAACGTAATTAAAATGATGAAACTTACAACAACCCCAATTGCTGAAAAGATGCCAAACATTTTGATTGGGACTAGAACACTCACAGCGAGCGTCGCCAGTCCCACAGCTGTTGTGCCTGTCGCTAATGAGAGCGGTAGTAGAGCATGACGCACTGAAGCACCGGCAGCACCTTTAAGGACACCCTTTTCGGCTAATTGGTCACGATAATAGTTGGCAAGGTGGATCGCCCCACTGGTTGTTGCGACATAGACAAGAGAGGGCATGGTAAGAAGGATTGCATCAACCGGATATCCTGAATACCACACGATCGCAAGGCTAGCGAACATGCTGTAGACGCCGGATGCAAGGACCAGCCCAACAAGCATTTTGCTTTTAAGACTCCACCAACTAACAAAGAACCCGACAACAAGGGAAAGCCCAAAGAGTAATGTGACGCTTGTCTGACCTGCGCGATCAATCGACACATTGTCAACCGGTGGGCCACCCATGTGCAGTGTTTCTTCGGGAATACCGCATTCTTCGACAGCAACATTTTTTATAGTATCGATCGCACCATGAAGATTTGCCCGTGCCGCGTCCGACAGTGTCAGAACAAGGCATGTCTGAAGGTCATCAACTTCTGCTTCCGTCAAATCTGCAGCAGTATTCTCCTCATTCGTCTGCTCATTTGATGAATCAATATCACCGATGAGTGCTCCGGTAAGTCTGTCGACTGCTTCTTCGGTATCGAGATTAAGCGGTTCTTCCGTCATCCGCTCAACGGCTCGGGGGCCAGTCTGGGCTGTTTTGAAAAAAATGGTCCGGTCAATACGGGACGCCTCTTCCGGTGGCGGAAGCAATTTTCTCGCAAGCAACTCAAGACGAGGATCGTCCATCGTGCACCCAACCCAGCTCACGAGAATAAACTCTTCGCCTTGGAAATTTTCCCGAAAGAAGCGGTAGGTTTTTGTCTCTGGATATTCCAGAGGTAGCCATCCTTTTACATCGTTGCGATTATTTCCTTTAGCCTTAATTGCTCCTACAACAACCATGGGAAGCAGAAAGACTAAAACAGCGAGAATCCAAACACTGTATCGCTCGTAAAATCCGGGTCGGTGGGACATAAGGGCTCTGGTGGAACCTAGTTAGGGGATATTAGTGGTCATTGGTAGCGTTCAACAACCAACGAACGTACGAAGCTTTGTTTGTAATTGAACAGGCAATACTGCAATCAATAAGAATGCGTAAGTAATGGTCGAGAACTGAAAGACACACGGAAAGCTAACCATGTTCTTCTTCAGAGTCTATATCTTTCCTCCCTAAATGGCTTGTTTTTTTCCTGCCTGATCCGTGCTGAACCATCCTCTTAGCAAGGTTTTCCCGTCCCGAAGACTCTTGTTACCCGGCAGAGCCGTTATAATGCCCCCCTAACGTGTGGTTTTCAGTAGGGTTGCGGTTGATTTGGGCTGGTTCTTCAAGCGGCCTGAATCAGGAAGCTGTTTCGTGTGCCCGAAACCCGCTGATCTTGTGGCTTCCGTCACAAAATGGGCGATTTGAGGATTTTCCGCATCGGCACAATGCGACAGCCGATTTTTGGGTGGGCACCGTAAATGCCTCTCGATGATGATCTGTAATCTGTATTGTTGCCAATAGCCCGCCATCTATGTCGTGTGGCAATTCAATAACGAGCGGACCGTCTTTTCGACATCGGAGTTTCACAACAGGAAGGTTGTTGGCAGGATTTTCTGTTTTCTGAAATATCACGTTAATGTGCCTTCGTGTCCATCTAAAGTGTTTGCTGTTGCCGTGTCTGCAACGGCTGTTTCATGAGCCACCACCAGAACACCATTGCGCACGCCAGAATCCCAACAGACATTAGTTGAGAAATTGAAAGCGGTGTTCCTAAAGCAGGTGGTTCATCAACTCGAATCTCTTCTAGCAAAATTCGTGAGATTGGATGGAGTGTAATGATTACAGCAAAGACTTCACCGTCCCGGCGAGCAAAAGGTGTAAAAGCAACAGTTAATAAAGCCAAGAGAGCGGCATCCAGTGATGCGTAGAGTTGCGCTGGGTGAATTGGAAGCGTTCGTACAGTGCTCCCATCAACACTTGGTCCTGATATGAGTCCTCGACTGACTTGATCAAACCATGGTGGACTACCCGCGGGGAACTCCATAGCCCATGGCAATTCACAAAGACCACCGTAACAGCATCCGTTTAAGAAACAGCCGATTCGTCCAAGTGAGAGTCCTACTAAGAGGCCCGGAGCCACACAGTCAGCAAGTTGAGTAATAGAAATCTTTCGTCGTCTAGAAAACATCCAGGCAGCAATTGATGCTGTTGGTATAGCTCCAAAAACGACGAGCCCACCTGCTGGGATATTAATGATTGCGAGAATGGATTGCAGCAAACTCTTATCATCCGAAAAAAACTGTTCATGATATTCAAGGACAAAAAATATTCGTGCGCCTGCTATTCCGGCGAGAAAAACTTCTAGCCCGAGGGCAATAATTGTATCTGCATCAATGCCAATTTTTCGTCCACGAATAACTGAAAGCCAGGTACCAGCGGCAGCGGCTGCAACGAGCATTGTTCCATAACCTCGCACGGGAATCCCTTGACCATCGTTAAGTGCGGGTAGCCCCCACACAATAACAATGCCGCACATTACCAGTGGAACCAGAAGAGATCCGATAGCTTCCCGATATCCTCTTTGGTGTCCAGTGAATGCCACTGCTGCGGCACCAAGAACCAGCAACAGGAAAAAGAGAACACCCAGTCCAAAGAGCGGCAAAGATATTGAGCCGAGTGAGATTTCTGAAGGTATGTGAAAAAGAGTAGTTAGCACGAAGATAAAGTCTGAGATGGCAGGAGAAGGTTGTCAATCAATCGTGTTGAACCCACTCGACAGGCAATAAGAATAATTGCTGATGCGTTCGGGTTATTTTTTTGCATTTTTAGTAGGGATTTGGCATCAACAATATCAGCGTACTCGATCTGAATCTCTTGTGCAGAAAGCATTTTTTTGAGTTCTTGTTCGATTCGATTGATTGCAACGCCACTGCACCAGAGTTTTTCCGCCTGCCGCAATGAGGAATAGATAACAAGAGCCTGTTTTCGTTCAGTTGCACTCAAGAAAGCATTCCGAGAACTCATTGCAAGGCCATCTTGGTCACGAACTGTCGGGCATGTGATCACTTCAATGTCGATCCCCAGGTCTCGTACCATCTGGCGAATCACAAGAATTTGCTGCCAATCTTTAGCGCCGAAATAAACGTTGTGGGCGGGTGCACTTTGAAGCAGTCGCAAGACGATGGTCGCGACACCCGAGAAATGACTTGGCCTTGATGTGCCTTCGTATGGTTTAGCTGGCCCGGATACCTCAACACGAGTTGAATCACCAGGCGGAAACATTTCTTGAACATCAGGGGCAAAAACCCAGCGGACGCCATGCTGGGATAATAGATGCACATCAGCATGCAGGTCTCTTGGGTATTCTTCATAATCTTCATTGGGTCCGAATTGAATTGGATTTACAAAAATTGACGTGACAACATCGTCACACTCAGAGGCTGCGCGATCAATTAAAGATATGTGCCCCAGATGCAGGCTGCCCATTGTAGGAATAAAACCAATACGTCTTCCCAATGCCCGATTCGTAACTATCAGGTCCCGCATCTCAGCGCGCTTCCGAACAATACGTGGCGTTGGCATGATTAGGAGATGCCCTCAATGGCAGCAACGGCATCAAGAGCAGCCTTTCCGAGATCATCGGAGTTTATTTCAATAATTGCTTTTGGGCGAGAGCGATTATCTTGCGTCTTAAGTAGGCGCTCCGCAAGATGCTCTTGGAGAGTGAGTAATGTCGTAATGCTCTGGTCAGTCGTAGTCATTGCTTCTACTGCAACTAAATCAGAAAAAATATCACTCTGCTGGGCTGCATGAGACCGATAGGCAACTCTTTCTGAAAGTGTCTGACGATTTACATTGAGAAGGAGTACAACATGCGGTGGAACTGTATTTTGAATAATTGAGGTGAATGCTTCTTTAAATTCTCCA
>PKCL01000246.1 GCA_002862165.1 Planctomycetaceae bacterium | reverse complement strand
CCCAGGATATCTCTGAACTACGACGACAGAAATTCACGACACCGATACGCTTTGCAAGCGCAGGCCGAGACGGCAAGACAATGATTTATGGGACACTCATCCTGCCATCACATTTTGATTCAGAGAAGTCATATCCTCTCATTGAACATATTTACGCTGGCCCACAAGATTTTCATGTACCAAAACAATTTGGTATCCAAGTCTCGGAGCGAAGGCTCGCTGAACTTGGCTTCGTCGTTGCACGAATAGACGGCATGGGGACAAACTGGCGGTCGAAAAAGTTTCATGATGTGTGCTGGAAAAACCTTTCTGACGCTGGCTTTCCAGATCGTATTGCCTGGCTCAAAGCTGCAGCAGAGCAATACTCATGGATCGACTTGTCTCGTGTTGGCATCTACGGTGGGAGCGCTGGCGGCCAAAATGCTCTTGCTGCACTTTTACACCATGGTCATTTTTACAAAGCTGCAGCAAGTGACTGTGGTTGCCATGACAATAGAATGGATAAGATCTGGTGGAATGAGGCGTGGATGGGAAAGCTCGGTCCACACTACAAACAGAACTCAAACGTTACCCACGCCAGCAAACTTCAAGGTGATCTTTTCCTCACCGTGGGAGAAGTTGACACGAACGTAGACCCTGCATCAACATTGCAGGTGGTTGATGCGTTAATTCAAGCCAAGAAAGATTTTGTATTTATGCTTGTTCCCAATGGCGAGCATGGCGTTGGCGAGAGCAATTACCTTTTTCGCCGACGGCAGGATTTTTTTGTTCGATCACTTCTTGGCGTTGAACCGCGAAGGTAATCATCTCATGATACATCCACTTGCGGGCCGTTCTTCGCATATTAAGTCATTCGAAATCCTCCGTACTTTTTGAATACAGATAGCCGCAACAAAGAAGTCGTTATGAGTCGCTTATATTTTTTCGTCCTGTGTATCCTTCTTGCCACAACGCCGACCACTCGTGGTGAGGATCGACCCCCGACACACCCAGCCCATGAGTGGGTTTCACTCTTCAACGGAAAAGATCTCGCTGGCTGGACAGTCAAGATTACGGGGCATCCTCTCGGTACGAATTTCGCCAATACATTTCGTGTCGAAAATGGGATCATGAAGGTGTCGTACGACGGCTACACGCAATTCAACAATCAGTATGGGCATCTCTACACAAACATCCCGTACTCCAAATATCGCCTCCGCATGGAATATCGCTTTACTGGCACAATGATGCCCGATGCCCCAAAGTACGTGAACCTTAATAGCGGTGTGATGATTCATTCACAATCACCGCAAAGCGTGGAAATACATCAGCATTTTCCCGTGAGTCTCGAGTTTCAATTCCTTGCCGATGAAGGCAATGGAAAGCGACCAACCGGCAATGTCTGTACGCCTGGTACAAATCTAGAAATTGATGGGAAGCTCATCACGCAGCATATTGTCAAATCGACTGCACCGACCTTCCCAGCCGATCAATGGGTTGCCATTGAAATTGAGGTCCAAGGAAACGAACACGTGATTCATAGAGTTCACGGAAAGGAAGTGCTTCGGTATCAGCATCCACAGCTTGACCCAGAAGGACGGGTTGAGTCAGCTGAACCTCTTTTACAGGCAGGATCTCCTCTGCAGCTCAATTCTGGATTCATTGCCTTACAAGCGGAGGGACAGCCCGTATGGTTCAGAAAGATTGAATTGCAACAGCTTGATTAGGTTCTGAACCTGCTTTTTTATAACAGGCAATCGGCTCCAGACATAAACAGGCAATTCCGTTGCAAAAAAATCAAAAAGAAGCCAGCATTCATAGCATCACACCACCTTCTGCTTATCCTCGTTTCCTTCCGTTTTCCCAACACCTACAGAGCACGATACCAGCCTGACCTGTTTTCGATCATTTTTACTATCATTGTTTATATGAAAACTCAAAGTTCCTCTTCTCAATTAGATACTCGCGCCGGCCCAGCCAAACCGCACTCAGTGAACGTCACCAACAACTGGTTGCCGAACCAAGACCAGTCTGAACTGACCTTACCTGCTGACAAACTTGCACTTCTGTCAGACGCCAAGGCTCTTCTGGGCAAACAGAAAGATATCAGCGACGACGAACGTCAAGTTAGGCTCCAGGTTGTACGAGCAGTCATCACCGGCACGGTGATTCGACCTTCAGATGATTCACCAGAAATCCGTAACCCAGCGTATTGGGTTCTTAGAAACGACAGCTTTGTTATTGCCCCGGGAGTTGATCCAGTCGACGCCATTGAAGACCTCTGGAAACTCCATGGTGCTGATGGCGTTCCTGTCCCTCGCATTCGTTGCCTGAAATACACAACACTTATCCTTATTCAGGGCATCATTCAGCACTTTCGCACAACAGGAAATTCTGCTGGCATTGATGCCATGAATCATTTTCTTGCCAACAAGGTTATTCCTGACGACCTTCCAAATAAAGGATATGACATTCTTTGGAAGCGTCATTATGAAACCGATCGGCTACTTCCTGGCGACCAGGTATGGTTTGATAATCCATTCTTTGAACGTGGACGGGATTTATTTCGAGAGCAATTCCAGCAGGATGCCCTGCATGCTGGAAAAGATCCGGAACATGCTGCGATGTGGGCGAGGCTTCGCGCCAAAGCCGTCACTGCGGGCGAGGAAGGCAGCAACGCGTTCTATGTCGGCAACAATCAATTTATGCTCGGAGCTGATTCACTCGTCACTGCGTTTCGAGGACCACTTCCGTCTGAGAACTCAAGCCCGCTGATAGCACACGAGCAGGTGTTCACACAGAAACTTTTTACCCTGGAACGTTTTCGTGAACATATGATGGAAGACAACTTTTCTGTACAGGCTGTCATCCGAGCAGACTCCGAAAGCGTGCACCCGGAGTGCTTTCCTATTAAGCGAGTGCGAACACCACTGGAATCCAAATATTTTCTTCGCTATCAGACGTCACATCCTCCCGTCAATGAAATCAATAGCCTGATTTCGAGCATCGCCAGCTCCAACTCACCACCTCATCTCCATCTTGAAAACGAGACACTCCAGGCCACGTTCTCGCCAGACTATGACTGGCATGATCAGGAACGAGTCCGACTTGCTCTCGATACTGTTATAAGGGCAGATGCTGACGCTACCTGGTGGTCTCTTCACAACAACCGGAACGATGATCGGTATGTGCTCACCGCGACTAGAGGCAAGGACGTAAGAAATTTCACTCTGGGCATGATATCGGGCGATCTCGCGCACTCAAGGCTGTGTCTACCCTTCACTCGCCGCCTACCACTTGTCCCGGGATGCCTCCCTGAGGGCTTTCACCCAGAACGTGAGTTTCTTCGCCATGAAAAACAGTGGTCTCGTGAATGCATGCCGCTGTTTGCGATGCAGTCGGCCCTGTGCAAGATTGCAATTGAAGAATGGGAACATGTTGTGGCGACCGAGCCTGGCGAAGATGGCAGAAGCCACCAGTTTTCACATGAAGAGAAAACAAACTACGTGAAAGCTCTTACTGAAGAGATTGATGAACTCACTCGTACCCGTCGTGCTGCACGTGAAGCCACGATTTTGCCATGCCGTCCCGCACCAGTGGGCTGGGAAGGTTTTGATAACACTTCTATCAAGTGAGTCATATATAGCACGGAATCCAATGAGCATTTCTCTGCTCCTCCATCAGCTTATGATCAAAGTGCGGTCTGAAAAGATATATGTGCAAAAGAAAATCAATGAAAATTGGTAGGGTCTTTGGTGACACACTGTCCAGACTTCCGGTACTCGGCAGGTTCTTTCGGGAAATACAATCTAGGTACCGACAATTTCGCTTACATAATCAAAGGCAAAAAGATCATCACTGCCGTGACATAAACGCACGGCACAAGCGACCATTTTCTCTTTTTTTTTACTACGAGCTACTTCCACAATCTCCAGTCACAATGGTGACAGGGTCTTCAGCCGAAACGCGATCTGATAGGAATCTCGTAGAACGAATTATTGCAGCTTATGCTCTTAGCTCTGCTGAGACAAAAGATCTTGGAGGGCCTATCTGGTCAAGTATCACTACAAAGTCCAAGGACGTGCATGACGCCTTGATTTCTGGTGATGTCCTCACCGTGACTGATTTACTTCGCTATCCGGCCCGGTCAAATATCCTTTATGGCTTTGACATGGTATTCAAAGAGAATGTTCATAGGAAACGCGTTGACCCACAAGCTGGAAAGATTTCTGCTCAACTCGCTCATGACAATTTAGTACGTCTTGCAGAGACCATTGGTGCCATCCGCACGTACTTACCAGAAGTAGACTTCCAGGACCGAGTCTGGAATCCAGAGCAACTCATTACAAGCATTGAGGAAACTGTTGGCTTTACGCTTCAGTTTCCCAACACTATCCCTGAGGAATACGGCATTGGATCAAGCCGTGGCGTAGTTTGCAAACGAGCCGTTCAGGCTCTGTATCAAGCATGGAAGCTTACCCAACTGAAACCATTTGTTCAGGGTGAGAAAACACTGGAAATCGGTGCCGGCTTAGGGCGGACTGCTTTTTTTGCAAACCTTTTTGGGCTTACCGACTACACAATTATCGACCTGCCATTAGCAAATGTAGCTCAGGCATACTTTCTTGGCACATCGCTGGGTGAAGAACAGATTGTTCTTCATGGAGAACCCGATGATGGACACTCACGAATACGAGTCGAGAATCCAACATGGTTTCATTCAACAAAAAACCACTTTAATATCGCTCTAAATTGTGACTCCATGGTAGAGATTGGCATCGAAGATGTTGAGAACTATTGGCGAAAACTTATCCAGCAGGTCGATCTCTTCATTTCCATGAACCACGAAGCCCAATCGTTTCGTGTTACTGACCTTCCTCAAAGACTGAAAGTTGCACCCCGGTCCCTTCGGTCCCTTCATCCATTACGGAAAGGATATGTCGAAGAACTTTTTTTCTTGGCAGACATTCCTGCAGTTCAGACAGAGTCCTTTCAATGATAAGAGCCACCACCATGCTTCACGCCACGTTTCAGGAAGCAAAAACTAACCTTGGACACGACCATCGCGTCACGCACGCAGCCACAGCCTCGCCATACGGACCGGGTCCTTTTTTCTTGCCGGGCCCTTTTTCTTGATGGAGCGAATACAGGGCACGCATCACCGAAGCATTTTTATACCAAATAACTTTTATGGCTTTATCAATTGTGCCGGCACATGAGTCGTTCTTTACAAACAATCAAAACCATTTCCTCAAGGCTTAAATTTAGACAGATATCCAAGGAAAAAACAAACTATCAGGCAAAGTTTTTTAATATCTTTAACTGAAGTGCATGGATTACTACGAGCTGCATTGCGATTCGATAAAGAGATTGATTCATTAGCTCATACCGTTTACCAACAGAGACTCAGTCTTCCTCTTGTATTTTCTTTTCTGGCACAACGATTGTCTGTAACTGCTCAACCGTTTCAGCTGCAAGCTGTACGAGCAGTTCCTTACGACGCTGCTGTATCGCAGCGTTTGAAGAGAAGCTCGCAACACCTGGTCGCAACCGGCCGAGAAATTCGACAGCTGCTTGTGGCTTCAGCCAATCAACATGCCAATCACAGGCACCTGTTTGAGATAAATCAAGGATCAGTAATTCAAACGACGCCGGCGTAAACTGCCAGGCATGCGCATCTCGATACGTTTGATCACCACCAGCAATCTGTTCAAAAACAAGTTGAGCTACTCCTGGCTCATGGGCAAATGCAAGTTCAGTAGCTGTTTCACCAGCTGCCCAACCCGGCCTGCCATCTAACGTCATCGAATACGAAATTTCATTATAAAGAACCGCGGCGGAATGTATTTTCCGACTTTCGTGATGTGCAAGTAAAACATCACCGGCAAGCGAAACTGGCCGAAAGAAGTCAAAGCACCATCGCTTGTCAGGAAGTGCAAAAATGAGCATGCCGTCGTCATGAAGAAGCCGCCGACAACTGTCGAGAAAGGCTATAAGGTCGGGCATATGTTCGAGCACATGGGAAGCAACAATAGCATCAAATCTTCCTCGCTCTTCAGCTGGAAAAGCCTCATGAAGACTCCCCTCCTGCCAGATGACATCCACGTCCTCGATCTCATCGGCATCAATGACTGCCTTGTTATATTTAGCGAGCAAGCCTTCACGTGTGTCGTGATCGACGACGCAGGTATTCCAGCCGTCTCGCTTCGGAACAAGCGGCCGGAATGATGCCCCGACTTCAACAATGCGTGACTCCTGAGGAATGCCTGCCAGTAATGCGTCACTGCGTAGGCTGTCTGCTTCACTCATAGGGTAGCGTTGCCTCAACGATGGCATCCGCAAAGCAGTTCCAACCATATTGACGTCGCACAAAATCAGCATTTGCTTCGGCCACACTGGCATACTGAGATCTATCTCGCACGAGACGAATCGCCTCATCAAGCCCGGTATCCCAATCGTGTGCTGCACAAAGTCGACCAGCATACTCACCAGCCATGGCTTTCGAAAACGGTACGGTCGGTGTTGCTACAGTCCAGGTTCCAACTGCTGCTGCCTCGAAAAACTTAAGTTCACTCTTACAGTTCGTAAAAACATTTTCCTGAAGCGGCGCAATGTTTACTTCCACTTCGGCGATCAGTCGCTGGAGATTCATCCAATCATGCAACGGCAGCCGATCAACCCGATCACTGTATTGTGCTAGCTCACCAATATCATCCATAAAGCCAACAATCCGAAAGCGAACATCCGGATAGCGATCCAGGATGCGACACACAGACTTTATAACGATTTCAAAATCCTGCTTATGACTTGGAGTACCACTAAAATAGCCAATGGTGAGAGGACCATCGCTTGCGAATTGTCGGATTCGTTTGGCTGCTAGAAGATGATCTGAGACCTCTTGTTGGAGACGGTTCAGGAAATTGGGCACGATGTGAACCGGCCCTCGGACAACTTCTTCCATTCGCTCGGCTAAGCATTCATTCGTGGTAATACCACCGTCACAAAGTCTGGCAGTAGCTTCGATACGGCCAATATACGCAAACCACCAGTCTAGGTCTTCGTGTGACTTGCCTTGCGCAAGGACATCAAGAATGAGGTGAACGTAGCGAGTATCAAACACGAGATCATCGCAATCGAATAAAATCCGAACGCCATGCGACCGAGCTGTCGCAATAAGTCGTGCCACCTCTGCGTCATACCTCACCCGAGCAATCACGAGAGTGTCGATCTCTGCAAGCTCCGGCAAGAGCGCAGGAATATCTTTCAACTGAAACCAGGTAGCCGAAGCACGCCCGTGCCTGTCTGCACGAAGACTCTCAACCATGTTAAAGACACGATACCGATATGTACTGGTGTCTGGTTTTTCGTACAGCCAGGCAACACGAGGCCTTTCACCCTGAATCGAAGAGACCCGAGAATCAAGTGTTTCTCGTTCCCACGGTGGGTCATATACAAGTTCAGAATTCAATAAAGAAGAAAACATACGCGGCTATATACCTACGGTGTAAGGTAGGCAGCGGTATCGCTGCCGTGGTCGAGTTTGCGACCAGACACAAGTTGAAGTTGTTGGGCAGAAGATTGCACTGCGACGCCACCAATGTAATGTGCTGCCATACGTTCAACGATGTCTTCGAGTGACACCGTCCAGTCACGGCAGATACCGTCTGCTGCCATAGCTTCCAACCGAGCATCATTGTCACATGCCTTTTCGGCAAGTTCTTTGAGCCCGTCTACAAGCGACTGGTGATCGGTATCAGCCATGATAATATTGGTTGAGTAGTTACTAAGATCTCGCTTACTACCGTGCCTATTCGTCAGCACAGCAGCTCCCGCAGCAGCAAGGTCGAGTGGTGGGTAGGACGGATGTGGTGTATCCATCAGCACAAATCCTGCATCTATCGTTCTTACAAAGGCGTTGTACTCATTCCATGAGAGTCCTTCGACTCGCTTTGGCTCCATTGCACAAGGAAACTCGAGGTCGGGCATGTGGCTCCCAACGAGTTGGATATCCCAATCACGCGGCGTAAACACGCCCTGTAAAATTGCAGCAGAAAGCGCATCAAGCCCAGCACAAAAAAGATTCCGTGGATGATTCGGGCGAGCATAAAAAAATAACTGTCGCCGGTCAGTCGATGAGGCCTGACGAGGCATACTATTTTTCTGATGACCTGGGAAAGCCGGCTCGAAGGGGTATGAACGCTCGGCTAACCCAGGAATTGAATATGGTCCAGACGTCAGATGGTGATACAAGAGGTGTGTATTCATTGCTACAAAGACCCCTGGCTCCTGCAGCGTGTGCTGGCAACGCAGTCGCTCATCATTGAAGGGGTAAAACATTCGCTCATCTTCTTGCAAGATGTAGCACAGCCGTTCTCTGTTGATACTCGACAACAGTGCGCGAGTTGTCCACCATGACGTTGAGAGAAAACAGTCTTGCTCAGAAACAGAAAGGCTTCGATTCCCAGATGGTGGAGTAAAAACCGCCTCAAACGGTTGGTGAAGTTCGATCTTGGCCGCTGATAAGACCTGCCCCAGAGCCCCTGCGTCAGGTGGCTCATTCAGGGTCGCTAATCGAAGTGTTGCACCAAGCCGATTGGCAAGCAACGTGCCGAGAATAAGTGCCGTACCAACACCGCCAAACAGCGATGATTTGCCAACGCTATCTGTGACAATAGTGAGTCGAAGACGATCGTCTGGTATCGGGAAGATATTCACTGGCTGGTGACCACTACGTTGTTCGTCAAGCCACGCAGCCACGCTTTGTCGTTTTGCCCATACTTTCTGAATCTCTTTTGTCAGGAATGGTTGAATATCAGAAGTTGTTGTGTTTGATTTCTTCTCGCGCAATCGCAGTCGAAAACGTCGGTATCTTTCCTGAACTGCTTTGAGAAAAGAACCGAGCACAGGAACCCGTGACATTGTGTCACCAAAGATACGTCCAACTTTCATCGATGCTCTATCTGTCTGAGGACAGGGGAAAACAGCCATTCGTTCGTTTGACTGCAAAACAATCACAACGAACGAACAGATCATAAGCGTAGGACTCCCAAATCGACAACATTACTACTGGCATGAAAATCCTAGGGCGATATAACGGCCGACGAGGAAGCAGCAGACTTAAAGCGGGGCGAACAACAGACGTTCTCATGAACCAATCGGATAACCTCTCTGCTTCTGAGGCTGAAGTCTCCGAACAGGGGATCAGGAACACCACAAAATAGCTTGAAATAGACTATGAAGGGTGAAGACTTCACGCATTTTTTAATTAATTATTCACCCCCTTTTCAGATTCTCTCGATGGTGATTCATTGAACCGGACCATAGAAGAGTTGTCATTCTTGGGCTTCACAAAGAGACCGCCCCCTTGCTAGTTTCTAATACATGATTTGTAAACACCTTTGGATACACGGACATCGTTTCCGTAAAGTCACTGGATGGCCACCACACACAACACGCGATCACCTTCTTCTTGTCTGATTGTTGCAGGCATGCATCGATCTGGCACATCTCTTATGGGCTCAATGCTCGTTGATGCAGGCATTCAATTTGGTGATCAACTCACCAATGCCGGACACGGCAATTCGAGTGGCTTTTTCGAAGACTCTGTTATCTGCAGGATCCACGAACAATCCCTTGAAGCGAATGGTATTAACTCCCAAGGTTTTACAAACTGTAGCGAGATGACATTCCCCCTGCCTGCCCGAAAACAAGCCGAGGCAGACTCAGCAAGTCGTCGGAGATCAAGTACTCACTGGGGGTGGAAGCAGCCACGAGCGACTCTTTTTCTTGATGAGTGGGCAGCGATCGTACCAGAAGCCAAGTTCGTGCTTGTATTTCGACGACCGTGGGACGTTGTAGATTCTCTCTACCGACGTGGCGACCATGTCTTTTTCCTACGACCTACGTTTGCACTCAAAGTCTGGGAAACCTACAACGCTGCTCTCCTCCATTTTGCAACACGTCATAAGCATAGAAGCTACATCGTAGACGCCTCCCAACTCACAACATCCCCCACAGACGTTTTCAAATCTCTCGAGGAGTGGCTTCACGTTGACTTAAAGCCCTCATCGGAAAAACTTAAAAAAGAACAGTTTTCCTCTCTTGCCATAGGGCCCCGTGTTGAATTCATCAGGAAATTCGAACCAGAGTCCATGAGTGTTTACCTCAAACTCTGTGAGTTATCTGGCTCTCACCCAGCTGTTGAACCTTGGACAGATTCGTTTGCACTATCAAATGACAGAATCGCAAATGACAGAATCGCAAATGACAGAATCGCAAATGACAGAAGAGAGGTATTCTTTCGTGACTGGCAGCATTCGTCATCTGAGAAGCACAACCCATGGCATCACTTACAGAATGACACCCCCTAATACATCGCAAGAATAGCGAAATCACTGCTGCCACAACAGCTTACTGCGTGTGTCATATGCAGGCATCGTGGCCTCACCGCTCCTAACCTTCATGAAGCATCGAAGGGCATCGCCCTGCACTCTTTGAACGATATTTCCCTTCGTCGTTGGGGTGTTCCCCTCGGGCACTTTCGTCACGCATCGGTAAAAAATTTTTCCTGAGTACAACACATGCGGGCACCCTGAAAATATCGCAGCAGTCGCTTCGCACACAACGACAACGCCGTCCAAACACCTGGCGATTAGGCTGCACCGCATTTCAAAAAAATTTCAGCTGAGTTTAAGAACAACCACGAGCCACTCTCATCAAATGTGCATCAATCAACGAAAGGTCGTAGTCGATTTCCTGCCGATATGCCATTTCCTCGAGTTCGTTCCGGATAAAATCCAGGTCCAATCCGTAATGATTCACTACAAACGCGTTGACCTTCAAGAATGGAACCCCTAATTGAACCAGCCGTATCGGAGCCAACTCGCTCGGATTATTGATACGTCGTCTGGTCTTTTTTATCACTCGATATGAATGCCGAATATTCCTCCAGTTGAGATGTGGGGCAATTTCAAGAAATGAGAGATTCGGCTTGGTGCTGCCATCTGCAGAATCATAGATAGCACCGACACGGAAACCTGCCTCTCGAAATTTTTCCGTCATTCCTATTTCGTAAGCATTGATAACATCATTTTTTTTATCGAGTGGCGTGATACCCTTCCAAAAAGAATCAAACACAGGAGAATGAATCAGATTTCGACGCATACCAAAAAACCAACTCTGCAGGTGATTCGACGACTCACGAGCCTTACGCTGTTTGGTTCCTTGTACGGAATGAACCATTCCCCAAAGATCAACTTCATTCAGACATGAACTTTCCAAGACTGGGGCGAGATCAAAGAGAGGGCCGTACACACTATCGTTACAACAAATGATTTCATCAAATTGTCGGCAGTCTCCTAGTGACTCCTTGCCTTCCTTCCAGCTACAAAAGTCATACCCTTTGTTCGGACGGCTGATAAAATGATCCACGTGTTGAGCAACACTTTCAGGCAATGCCGTGGCCGATGTCGACACTACAACGAGACAGTTCACAACTTCTCGATAACACTGGAGCGCGTACTGCACGTGCGGATCGATAACACCGTCTCTGTCGTAATGTGCAAAGATAAGTGCTCGCTTGATTTGCTGCATCGCTGTCGCCTCTAGATCAGTCCTTACGATGCTCGATGTCTTTGTATTCGTCTACGCAAGCCGTCCGCTCTACGATCCAGCCGATTCTTTATCCTCATCTCAGCAACTAGAGTAACAATCTTCGGAAATTGACCGAGCGTCCGCTCAGCAGCTTGATAATTCTTTAAGCGTATATTGTTTTTTACATTCCGAAGACATGATTTCGCATGCCAACAAGCGCTCCGAGATGTCATGGTGCTCCGCAATTCAGCTGGAAAAGACGCTGAATTAATTGTGATCGCTTTTGCAATATCTGGCCATACCAGGTCACTGGCGAGCAGGCGTGACGATTCACTTTGTTTATGCCTTCGATACACGGCGAGGGACCTCGGCTCATACCACACCGGAAACTTACCCGCTATTCTCACCCACATCTCCCAGTCCAAGGTCTGAATCAGATCGGGACGGAATCCTCCGATCGCTGCATACGTTGCTTTCTTGACAACAACCGATGGGCATTGAACTCTTTGCCGTTCACCTATTCGCGACAGCCATGCGTCCAGCACTCCTCGCTGCCATCGTAATCGTGATGTTTTCTTTACAACGCGACCCTTATCGTCGACAATCTTCGAACGGCAGCAGGCCATCCCCAACCCTGGCTGCTCTTGAAATGCCTGCCACATTTGTTGATAGAACCCTCGTTCTACACAGTCATCCTGGTGCAACAGATGAACTAAGTCTGCTCTCGCAAGAGAGACTGCGTAATTCCAATTTCCTGCAAGGCCGAGATGCTTACCTGACTTCACAAACTCTACACGATCAGTAAGACCAGATTCTTTGAGTAGTGACGACACGTCGACCGTACTCGATGCATCATCAACAACCGTTATCTGTAGAGAGTCTTTCGAAAGATCAGTTCCATTCACAACTCGTTCATCAAATTGTTTTAAAACTGATTGAATCGCATCTAGTAGTGAACGGGAGGGCTCGAATGTCGGAATCATTACAGAAAATTTTTCCTGTTTTTTGACTCCATCCTCTCTCCTCATCATTTCTCCAACTTAATCAAACAGTAATGAACACATTCACACGAATGTGATTCTTATCGAGCAACCTTGGGCTCCTATAACTACTTCTACGTTCTTCTTGCACTCACACCCAAATCATAATACCTACACACAACAATAACTACGCACACCGAGTAGCACACGTGTCATCAAACGAGCCTACTCAGCGCAACCCGCCGAGAAATTTCCAGCATCATATGATACACGTCGTATATTGAAATAATCACTTCGAAAACAACACCGATACTGACTTTGTACAAATAGCTTCTCTGGCTGATGAACCGATGCCTAGACTAGACTAGCAAATTTTGACTACCCGACCCTTCTGGCAGGCGTTTTCATCCACGATTTTCAAAGTATTCCATTGTACGGAAACACCTATTGAGCTGGGTTCACTTCACTACTTAAATTCTTTGAAAAGCATGGCTCACCAATTAATAGATGAACCACCACATCTACTCCTACGAATCAAGCTAAATCGATCGAGTCGCCTCACCCATGAAATACTACAACCAGAACGCGAC
>PKCL01000407.1 GCA_002862165.1 Planctomycetaceae bacterium | reverse complement strand
CCCCTTTGTAATCGTTTGTCCAGAGAAAACGCATCGCCAAGAGGTAAAAATATTCCCCAAAATAAAAGGCACGCCATCCAGAAGTCGCCTGCATTTGCAGCCGGCTCTGTTCGTCTCAGGATGCTCGTCCATGCGACCCATGCTATGATGCAAGAGAGTGAGGAGTAGTAACCGGCCATTAGTGAGAGGCCAGCTACCGCTTCAGTTGCAAGAATTGTTCCCTGCCACCATATGTTTTCGTTCAGAAAATTTAATGACCAGCAGCCCGGCGCTAGGTATGCCAGAAGATTACCGGGAGGGAAAATTCCTGTTGGTGAAAAAAAAAGCCAAAAGTCGCGACACCGAAGAATTGCATCTGCAACTAAGATAGTTCCGGCCGCAATCCTGAAAGCGGCGAGGCTTTCTCTGTCGAGTTGGGTTGCTGGCCGGATGTTTGCCAACAAACGTGCAATCACAGAGGGTAGGTAGGAGGAAGCCATTACATCGAGTGTTTCGAGTGGTTTCTTGTATGAAATAGATATCGAAACTACAACAAAGTACCAAAGTAACGCGAATCTAGCTTTTGAGTGAGCTGTTTCAGAACGTTCCGAAGACCAACTTGAAGGAGAGTAATTCATGCATGCACCGCTCGTGGTGCTGGGTGGAGGCCCTGGTGGCTACGCCGCAGCTTTTATGGCCGCCGATCTCGGTATGGAAGTTACGCTCGTTGAAAAAGACACCCGGCTTGGTGGCACCTGCTTGCTTCGAGGCTGTATTCCATCGAAAGCATTGCTGCACGTTGGCCGCGTTGTCGCTGAAGTCCGTGAGATGCAGGATTGGGGAGTGCATTTTTCGGCACCCAAAATAGATATTAATGCAGTCAGAGATCGAAAAGAAAAAGTAATCGATGCCCTGACTGGCGGCCTAGCGCAACTTGCGAAAAGAAGAAATGTGAAAGTGGTACAGGGCCAAGGCATGTTTACGGCCTCAAACACCCTGGAGGTGATTCAGCAGGACGCTGGCAGTCAGAAGATTACATTTGATCACTGTATTCTTGCGAGTGGCTCACGTCCGGCTCGTATTCCGGCGTTTGATATCGGTAGCTCTCGAGTGATGGACTCAACGGGAGCCCTCCAGTTAGAGGATATTCCAGAGTCACTGCTCGTCGTTGGTGGTGGATATATCGGTTTAGAAATGGGTACAGTGTACGCGGAACTTGGGTCTCGAGTCTCAGTAGTTGAGCTTACAGATAGTCTTCTTCCTGGCGCTGATCGTGATCTTGTAAAACCACTTCATAAAAGATTGGGAGATCTGTTCGAAGCTATTCGTTTGAATACAAAAGTGACAGGCTTAAAAGATAACGGTAACGGTGTCGACGTTTCTTTTGAGGGGCCAGAAGGACAGACTACAGAAACATTTTCTCGAGTGCTTGTGGCTGTTGGTCGTCGCCCAAACTCGGATGGCATTGGGTTGGAAAATACCAATGTTGTCATGGACTCAAAAGGGTTTGTGGAGGTAGATAAGCAGCAGCGTACTGCTGATTCTCACGTGCTCGCCATTGGTGACGTTTGTGGTGAGCCGATGCTGGCACATCGAGCAAGTCATCAGGGAAAGGTAGCTGTTGAGTCGCTTCATGGTGAACCTGCACTTTTTGAGCCAAGGGCGATTCCGGCAGTTGTCTTTACCGACCCTGAGATCGCATGGGCTGGATTGACTGAGCAAGAAGCCGAATTATCCGGTCGAGAGATTGAGGTGAGTCGATATCCTTGGGCTGCGAGCGGACGAGCTCATGCGCTCGGTCGAATTGAGGGTATGACGAAAATGCTTGTTGATCCTGAGACGGAACAGGTGCTTGGTGTTGGCATAGTCGGTTCTGGTGCCGGTGAATTGATTGCTGAGGGTGCCCTCGCTATTGAGATGGGCTGTACTGCGAGGGACCTTTCAGAAACAATCCATCCACACCCCACGCTAGGGGAAACAGTGGCTTTTTCTGCTGAAAATTACTTCGGATTGGCGACCGAGATTTTCCGTCCACGCGCTGCTTCTTCTGCACGATAACTGGTTTCTGAGGCATTTGTTTCTCTCGTTTTGGCTGCGGGTAGACCTTTACGCCGATCGAAACCTTCGTGATAATAAGAAAAAATCATTCATGATGGAGAAATCAATGGCGAGTTCTGAGTTGGATCAGTCCCAAGGTGAGTCTTCGGGTGTAAGGGTGGTTGGTGCCGGAACGGCCTCAGGAGGGGGCGCCGTGCCGCGTGGAATTCATACTCAGATGTCGATTGGGCAAGCTAGTAGTTCCGCGGGAGGGCAGCCGAAACACTCTGATGGGGTGTCAGTTGTCGATACAGATCCAACTGAAACTCAGGAGTGGCTTGATTCTCTTCGGTATGTGCTGGAAAGCCGTGGTGTCGACAGAGCGACGTATCTGCTTCACGCCATTGAGCAAGAGGCCTATCGCCTAGGTGTTCAAATTCCGTTCGTTGTAACCACGCCGTATATCAACACCATACCTACGGATCGTCAGCCGGCCTTTCCGGGGAATCGTGAATTAGAGCGGAGGATTAAAAGTATCATTCGCTGGAATGCAATGGCGATGGTTGTTCGGGCGAATCGTGAGGATAAAAGTATTGGTGGGCATATTTCAACGTACGCCTCAGCTGCAACGCTTTATGAAGTCGCCCTGAATCACTTCATTCGTGGTCGTGGCGACGACTACTCAGGTGACCAGGTTTATTTTCAGGGGCATGCTTCGCCCGGAATCTATTCACGTGCGTTCCTTGAGGGTCGACTGACAGAAAAGCATCTTGAAAATTTTCGTCGTGAACTTGCGGAGGGAGGGGGGCTCTCGAGTTATCCCCACCCATGGTTAATGCCCAATTTTTGGGAGTTCCCAACAGTCTCAATGGGCCTTGGCCCTATTATGGCAATTTATCAGGCTCGATTTAACAAGTATCTTCAAGATCGTGGTATCAAAGATACGAGTCGCCAAAGAATCTGGTGCTTCATTGGTGATGGCGAGTGCGATGAGCCAGAGACTCTCGGTGCGATTTCACTCGCATCTCGTGAAGGTCTCGATAATCTGGTTTTTGTCATCAACTGCAATCTCCAGCGACTCGATGGTCCTGTTCGCGGAAATGGAAAGATTATTCAGGAATTAGAAGGTGTTTTCCGGGGTGCCGGCTGGAACGTGGTCAAAGTGATCTGGGGTGAAGAGTGGGACGGACTGTTGGCAAAAGATGAACAAGGTCTTTTGCTCAAACGCATGAACGAAGTTGTTGATGGCCAATACCAAAAGTATGTCGTCATGCCCGGTAGCTATATACGAGAGCATTTCTTTGGAGATCAGCCAGAGTTGGCCGAGATGGTTTCTCATCTTTCAGATGAGAAACTCAAGAAGCTTCGTCGCGGGGGGCATGATCCTGAAAAAGTGTATGCCGCGTATCACAAGGCTGTGCATGAACGAGATATGCCAAACCGACCGACGGTTGTCATTGCAAAGACAATCAAGGGTTATGGGCTCGGCGAGGTTGGTGAAGGTCGGAATGTGACGCATCAACAGAAAAAATTGAATGAGGAGGAGTTACGCGCATTTCGCTCGCGATTTGGTATTCCGATATCTGATGAAGAGGTCGCGAAAGCCCCATTTTATAAGCCGCCTGAGGATTCACCGGAGATGCAATATCTTCGAGAGCGTCGCGAGGCACTTGGGGGCTATATCCCCACTCGTCCTGAAAAGTCTCCGCTTCTTCAGACTCCAAGTCTCGACGAGTATCGGCCCTTCATTGAGAAAAGTTCTGGTCGTGAAGTCTCGACGACCACAGGTGCAGTGACACTCATGGCGTCACTTTTGAAAGACAAGTCGGTTGGCAAATATATTGTGCCGATTGTGCCAGATGAGTCCCGTACCTTTGGAATGGACCCTTTGTTCAAGCAGTGTGGCATTTACGCTCATACCGGCCAGCTTTACGAGCCTGTCGATTCTGATCAATTGTTGTATTACCGTGAGGCCAAAGATGGCCAAATTCTCGAAGAGGGCATCACGGAAGCAGGAAGCATGTCGAGCTTCGTAGCAGCTGGCACAAGTTATTCCAGCCATGGTGTGCCGATGATTCCGTTCTTTATTTATTATTCGATGTTCGGTTTTCAGCGAATCGGTGACTTGATTTGGGCTGCGTGTGACATGAGAGCTCGAGGTTTCATGTTTGGTGGGACAGCCGGACGAACCACACTAAACGGTGAAGGCCTTCAGCATCAGGACGGTCACAGTCATTTGTTTGCAATGGCGTACCCGACCGTTCGTGCCTATGACCCGGCCTTCGTGTATGAGGTTGCTGTGATCATGCTCGAGGGTATGGATCGTATGTTTGCGAAAGGCGAGGACTGGATCTATTACGTCACGGTTTACAACGAAAACTATGAAATGCCTTCGATGCCTGACGGTTGTGAGGAAGGTATTTTGAAGGGCATGTACAAGCTTCGAGATGTTTCTGCGAAGAAATCAGTGTCCGCCATGCCGCATGTGAATCTTTTTGGGTCCGGTGCCATTCTTCGTGAAGTCCTGCGAGCAGCCGATATTCTGGCTGAGTCATGGGGTGTTAATAGTACCGTCTGGAGCGTTACGAGTTGGAAAGAATTGCGTCGAGAGGCTCAAGAGGCCCGTCGTTGGAATATGCTCCATCCAGAGGATGCACCACGAACGAGCTATCTGGAGGACTCTCTTGCTGACACTGATGGTGTGTTTGTAGCCGCAAGTGACCATGTGCGGGCAGTTCCCGAGCAACTTGATCCGTGGATTCCAGGAGGGCTTTTTGTCCTCGGGACAGACGGGTTTGGGCGGAGCGAGACCCGCGGGCCATTACGCCGTCATTTCGAAGTCGATGCCGAGTGCATCGTTGTCGGAACGCTATCGCAACTGGCAAAGCAAGGGGCAATTGGTGCTGACCGTGTAGCCGAGGCGATTGAGAGACTGGGGATCGATCCGGATAAGGTTGACGCCGCCTCTGCCTAGTTCGCCGTTGAATCATTTTTCCCTTATTCCTGCCCGTTTGACCTCAAAACATCTGCTAGAATAAGAATAGAGTTTTCAGTTTTATTTTCAGATCACGCCGAGCCGGCGTGATCGAATTGTTTACAAAATTTGATTTACTTCGTGAGATAGTATGGCGACAGAATTTACCTTGCCGGACCTTGGTGAGAATATAACTTCAGGAGATGTGGTTTCAGTGCTTGTGAAAGTTGGTGATGTTGTGTCACCAGGTCAGGCAGTACTGGAAGTTGAAACAGACAAGGCCGTTATTGAAGTGCCTTGTCCACCCGGTGGTGTCATACAAGAAGTACTTGTTAAAAAAGGTGAAACGGTAAACGTTGGCCAAGCGTTAATGTCGCTCAGTTCATCAGAATCTCAGCCTGAAACAGCTAAGCCAGCCGCTCCATCGCCAGTGACAGAATCTGTTGCTGCAGCGAAACCATCGCCAGTCGTTGAGACCAATGAAACGGTGGCTGTTGCACAGTCGGTGGCGGCAGCGCAACCACCAGCACCCGTTGCGGCTTCGAATGGCAAAGCAACAAATAACCCTTTGGCTAGCGATGTCATTAATCCTGCTGGCCCAGCAGTCAGACGGTTAGCCCGAGAACTTGGTGTTGATCTCGGGCGAGTTTCAGGAAGTGGGCCCTCAGGTCGAATCGTTCGTGAGGATGTCGTTGCAGCCGTGCGAAGAGCTGGTGGGCAAGCGGGATCGAATTCTCGGACAGTGCGGTCCGGTGGAGAGCAGGACGATTGGGGTCCAATTCACCGTGAGAAAATGTCACGGATGAGAAAAACAATCGCCACGAATATGGTTCGCAGTGTGGCGACTATCCCTCACCTTACAAACTTTGACGATGCCGATGTGACTGAACTTGAGCGGCTCAGGAAGGATAGTGCAACCGAGTACGCTAAAAGCGATGTAAAGCTGACAGCACTCGCGTTTGTTGTAAAAGCAGTAAGCTTGTCGCTGAAGCAGCATCCGAGTGTCAACTCTACGGTTGATATGGAAAAGGGCGAACTCGTCTATAAGGATTACGTAAACATTGGATTGGCGGTTGATACCTCTCGAGGTTTAGTGGTACCGGTTTTGCGAGACTGCGATCAACAATCAATTCCACAGATTGCTCAAGAGATTGCAAAAACTGCCGAAAAAGCAAAAAATGCGCAGTATGGAGTTGAAGATCTTCGTGGGGGAACCTTCACTATTAGCAACCTCGGTGCAATTGGTGGGACCTATTCCACTCCCATCATCAATCATCCAGAAGTTGCCATTCTGCTCCTTGGAAGATCAAGAAAGCTCCCAATTGTGTATGAAGATCGCGTCGAACCGAGGCTTATGATGCCGCTCTCATTGTCCTACGATCACCGGGTGATAGATGGTGCGATGGCAGCACGGTTTTTGAAAGAAGTTATCGGTTATTTAGAAAGCCCTGGTCGGCTCCTGTTAGCCATGTGAACATCGGAACCCCATAGTGACCACCACCGAAGGCATTGATTCAGCAGGAACTGCGAACCTTGCATTTCTCGAGGAACTCTTCGCCCAGTATCAAAATGATCCTGAAAGTCTCTCTGCGGACTGGCGGCAGTATTTCGACTCGCTTGTAGATTTACCCGAACGGCCACCGAGTAATGGTCATCCTTCAGGTGGGTATGCAGGTAGCACCAACGGCTCGGTACCGGCCGTAGTGGCTGAAAAAACTGAAGCCTCTACCGATAATGAGTCGGCGAGTCGGGCAGCAAACTCTACGCAAGACAGTAATGGCTTGCTCGGTGACGACACGATGATTACACCGGATGGAATTGCAACAGGCCACGCCTTGGCGCTTGCCAATGGTTCGGTTCAGTTGCCCGATGCGCCAGCGGGTGAAGTCAAGCCAGCCCCACTACCCGATGAAGTACGCCAGAGCCAAGGTAGTGACCGCTTTGCATTCTTGCAGGACCGTGTTGATCAACTTGTGCGTGCATATCGTGTTCGAGGTCATTTAACTGCAGATATTGATCCACTTGGCCGCCCTCGACCTGGACTTCCGGAGTTGGATCCAACGTTCTATGACCTTACAGAAGAAGACATGGACCGCGTTTTTTCTACGGACACCATCGAAGGCCCGCAGTCGATGTCACTGAGGCAGATTATTCGACGATTGCATAATACTTACTGTCGCTCGATAGGCGTTCAGTTTATGCATATGGATGATCTGCTCGTGCGGCAGTGGCTCCAAGTACGAATGGAAGGCTGCGAAAATCGTATACAGCTTGATCGAAAACAGCAGTTGCGTATCTATCGACAGATGACGACTGCGGCAGTATTTGAAGAATTTATTCAAAAACGATTTCTAGGATCAAAAAGCTTTTCTCTTGAAGGTTCGGAGAGTCTCATTCCACTCGTGGAAATGGCTATCGAGAGGGGAGCGTCGCAAGACATTCAGGACGTTGTGATGGCCATGGCTCATCGTGGCAGGCTCAATGTCTTGGCAAATATCATGAGGAAAAGTCCGCAGAGGATTTTTCGAGAATTTGCTGATCTCGATCCTGAGCTGCACGTCGGTCGCGGCGATGTAAAATATCACTTAGGTCATTCTACGGACTACGTTGCTGAAAATGGTCGTAAAGTACACCTGACGCTCTGCTTCAATCCAAGTCATCTGGAATACGTGAATCCAGTTGCAATTGGACGAATGCGTGCTCGCCAAGATCGTTCGAGTGATCGAGCTCGTCAGCACGGCATGGTGATTCTGATTCATGGCGATGCCGCTTTTGCTGGAGAGGGAATTATTCAGGAAACGCTAAATCTTAGTGAACTCGATCCTTATCGTGTTGGTGGGACGCTTCATGTGATCGTGAATAATCAGATTGGCTTCACAACCGGGCCACAAGAGTCACGATCCTGCGTTTACGCAACTGATGTCGCAAAGATGCTGCAGATACCAATATTCCATGTGAATGGTGAAGATCCTGAGGCGGTTGCACAGGTTGTAAGCCTAGCCATGGATTTCCGTCGAGAATTTCAACGTGACGTTGTTATCGATATGTACTGCTTTCGACGACGAGGCCATAACGAAGCGGACGAACCGGCGTTTACTCAGCCTGCCTTGTATCGGGTGATTGATCAACAGCCAAGTGTTCATGAAAGCTATTTGGAGAAACTTCTTACGCTCGGTGAAGTGTCTCGAGATGAGGCAATGAGAATTGCAGAAGAACACCGGGCTCGTTTGGACGCCGAACTTTCAGCTGCAAAACGCGATGACTATGTTCATCGAAGTGATATTGCCGGTGTCTGGGCCTTTTATATAGGCGGACGGGAAAAAGAGGCAGCGGAGGTAGATACAGGTGTACCGCTGGAAAATCTACAGGCACTTCTTCGTCGTCTAGTTGTTTTGCCAGAGCGTTTCCAGCCGCATGCAAAGATACGAAAATTACTTGATGCACGTGTTGCTATGGCCGATGAAACTCGTCCAATCGATTGGTCTGCCGCAGAGGCTCTGGCTATGGGAAGCCTCGCAGTCCAAGGGCTGCGGATAAGGTTGTCAGGCCAAGACAGTGAGCGAGGCACGTTTAGTCACAGGCATGCGGTCATACACGACCACATTACAGATGACACCTATTGTCCATTGGCGAATCTCTCAGAAGAGCAGGCTGCGGTAGAAATCTACAACAGTCCGCTATCAGAATCGGGTGTACTTGGGTTTGAGTACGGATACAGCCTCGACTGCCCAGATGGACTTGTTATGTGGGAAGCACAGTTCGGTGATTTTGTGAACGTATCTCAAGTCGTAATTGATCAATTTATTGTAAGTGCTGAAGATAAATGGAACCGGCTTTCAGGCATCGTCATGCTTTTGCCACATGGCTTTGAGGGCATGGGTCCAGAGCACTCGAGTGCACGGCTTGAAAGATTTCTGCTTCTGGCTGCGAAAGATAATATTCAAGTAGTGCAGCCTACAACTCCTGCTCAGTTATTTCATTGTCTTAGGAGGCAGGTTCTTCGAATCTGGAGAAAGCCATTAGTCGTGATGACGCCGAAAAGCCTACTGAGACATCCGAAATGTGTCTCAACGCTCAATGATCTTTCGGAAGGATGCTTTCAGAGGGTAATACCAGATCAGTCAATCACCCGACCAGAAGATGTCCGCCGAATTCTGCTTTGTAGTGGTAAGGTTTTTTATGAGTTGGAGAAAAGAAGGGTGGAACTAAATCGCGAAGATGTCGCTGTTATTAGAGTTGAGCAACTGTATCCACTACCAAGAAAATCTTTAGAACAGGCGTTGGCTGGTTACAGTGACGGAACCCCGGTTGTCTGGGTTCAGGAAGAGCCCGAGAATATGGGTGCATGGCGTTTCTTGAGAATCCATTTTGGTGAAACATTGTTTGATAGGCTGCCTTTTTCGGGGGTTTGTCGACAGAGTGCGGCCAGCCCAGCAACAGGATCTAAAAAAAGTCACGACCTTGAACAGAATGAGTTACTAACCGCTGCATTTCTGAGTTAAGCGGTTATGATCCGCTGAATTCGGGATACAATATTGTCTGTCCATCAGGCGTGGGCATTGTTTACTATGCTGTCATTCTTGATCCACTGTTTAAAAAACTATTGTGTCAACGATGCTACAAACTAGTCCCCTTTTTACTATGTAGGAATCCATGGCGATTGAACTGAAGGTTCCGGAAGTTGGTGAGTCGATCACGGAAGTGATGATTGGCGTTTGGAAAAAAAACGTCGGTGATGCCGTGTCCGCAGATGAAGTGATCGTAGAAATTGAAAGTGATAAGGCGACAGTGGAGTTGCCGGCACCAGCGAACGGAGTCATCACAAAGATCGTAAAACAGGCGGGTGAGCAAGCGGTTGTTGGTGACGTTATAGGCTATCTTGATGCAGTATCAGCCAGTCAGTCGGCTCCAAGTGCAACGCCTGAAGTACCTGCTCCCTCACAACCACAATCTGTGGATGTGCGTCATCGTGTTGGAAGCACCGTCATTGGTTCTGTACAGCCAGCATCTGGGACGGGGCCAGTAATGCCAGCTGCAGCAAGAATGTTGGGGGAAGCGGGTGTCTCATCTCAATCAATTTCAGGCAGTGGTCCTGGCCAGCGAGTCACCAAAGCTGACGCTATCTCTGCGGTATCGGCGTCGACCCCGCCGTCATCGCCTGTTCCGATAGTCACCAATGACAGCAAAGAGCAACGATTGCCAATGGAGGGAACAACCGAAATTGCAACATCTAGCGCAGTTCGCAGCGAGCGGCCTGTCCTGATGAGCCCAATGCGCCGCCGTATTGCGGAACGGCTTGTTGAAGCGCAGCAGAATGCTGCTTTGTTAACAACTTTTAACGAAGTCGACATGTCTGCGGTCATGGAGTTGCGTAAGAAATTCAAAGATAATTTTATAGACCGCCACGGCGTAAAGCTTGGCTTTATGTCTTTTTTCGTAAGAGCGGCGGTTGAGGCTTTGCATGCCGTGCCACAGGTTAATGCCGAATTCCGTGATCCTCATATTGTGTATCAAGATTTTTGTGATATCGGAATTGCAGTTGGTGGAGGCAAGGGCCTCGTTGTTCCTGTTCTTCGTAATGCTGAACAAATGAATTTTGCTCAGATCGAGCAGTCAATAGGTGATTTCGCTCGACGGGCAGCAGAGAATAAGGTGAAGCTCGAGGAACTCCAGGGAGGAACATTCACGATTTCTAATGGTGGGGTTTACGGCTCTATGCTTAGCACACCAATTATCAACCCACCACAGAGCGGTATCCTTGGGCTGCATACAATTCAAGAAAGACCAGTTGCTTTGAATGGTCAAGTTGTGGTTAGGCCAATGATGTACGTAGCGTTGTCGTACGACCATCGAATAGTTGATGGTCGTGAAGCAGTCACGTTCCTAAAGCGAATTAAGGAAATGATTGAAGACCCTACCAGACTTATGCTGGAGTGTTAGCTTGGTTCCAGGGAATTTATTTTCGTGTAAGGCTCGTAACTCTCTTCAAGTAAGTAGTTCTGAGTAGACGGCTCCATGCATAGCAGCGTTTGAGTCACGCGACCGTCTGATCTGAGTGTTTTTCATTCTCTAAAGATAATTTCGAGGACATAGATGACATACGATGTAGTCGTACTTGGTGGTGGCCCAGGTGGGTATGTAGCTGCCATACGTGCCGCCCAGCTGGGTCTGAAGGTCGCTATTGTCGAGAAGGAGAGTCGTTTTGGTGGCACATGTCTTCGCGTCGGGTGCATACCCTCAAAGGCACTCCTCGAGTCAAGTTATAAATACGAAGTAGCCTTGGGAGAACTCAGTCAGCATGGTGTTCATGCGGAGGGGGTTTCACTCGACTTGGCTGTTATGATGAAGCGAAAATCTGATGTCGTACAGACATTATCACAGGGTATTGAAGCGCTACTGGCAAAAAATACAGTTGTGAAAATAAAGGGAACCGGCCGTCTGGCGGGTGCCGGGCGGATCCATGTAACTGGCTCTGATGGTGGTACGACAGAACTTACATCACAGAGAATTCTTCTTGCTGTTGGCAGTCAGAGTGTGGTGCTGCCTGGTATTGAATGTGATGGTAAACGTGTTGGTACGAGTACCGATGCACTCTCATTTCCTGAAGTACCGGGTCATCTTGTTGTTATTGGTGGTGGCTATATCGGACTTGAACTTGGTAGTGTATGGCGGCGACTTGGCTCGAGGGTTACTGTTCTTGAATATTCTGATCGAATCCTCACCGGTATTGATAATGAGATAGCATCAGATGCGCTATCACTATTTAAAAAACAAGGCCTCGACATTCAATTAAGTGTCAAAGTTCTATCAGCTAAAGCCGATGGCACCGGCTGTGTCATTCGTTCAGAAGGGAGAGACCCTATCAAATGTGACCGAGTGCTGGCTGCCACAGGAAGAAAGCCGGCTACTTCTGATATTGGTCTTGAAACAGTTGGCCTTTCTACAGATGAACGTGGGTGTATCCAGGTTGATGAACAGTACCGGACCGCAGTTCCAGGTGTGTACGCTATAGGAGACTGCATTCCAGGACCAATGCTGGCACACAAAGCTGAAGAGGATGGTGTTGCATGCGTTGAGGCGATGCAGTCTGGGTGGTGTCATGTAGATTACGGACTTGTTCCGGCCGTTGTTTTTACTCATCCGGAGATTGCAACAGTTGGACGCACCGAGGAACAATTACAGGCCGATGGTGTGACTTATAAAAAAGGTGTTTTTCCATTTCGGGCGAATGGCAGGGCGCGAACGATTAATGACATTACAGGAAAAGTAAAACTATTGGCAGATTCTAGTAGTGATGCAGTACTTGGTGTCCATATTATTGGGCCAGCCGCTGGTGATCTCATTGGCGAGGCCGCCGCAGCGATGACTTTCGGTGCTTCATCGGAGGATATTGCCCGGGTTTGTCATGCTCACCCAACTCTTCCGGAAGCATTGAAAGAAGCCGCACTAGCAGTGGATGGGCGTGCTATTCATGCCTGAATTAAAAAATATATGTTGCCACTTAATGGTAGGATTTGAAGTCCGTAAACTATGCGCCCGTAGCTCAGTTGGATAGAGCAGCGGACTTCTAATCCGCAGGTCACAGGTTCGAATCCTGTCGGGCGTACTGTTTTTTGTGGGTCAGCGTGTATAAGATTATCTTTTAGATTCTGTTTCTTGTCACGGACCGTGAAACAAGTGCTGTCAGACGCTAGTGTAGTGGATTCATTGCCACACTTTGTGTGCCGTTGTGCGTGAACTCTGCATGCAATAGTACGTGTTTGAATTCTGTCGGGGATGCTTGCATAAATAAAAGTTTTTAGGGCACACTCCGGAGGCCCTTTTCTGTTTCAGCTCCATTCCCCCCCGGGGCACAATTAATTTAAAGGTTTGGTGAAGCTCGAAAGTCACTTCGTCACTGTCAGACGCGCATGCTCAGTCCATGGCCAGTCACGAAGTAGAGCAAAGAGTCTCGGCAGGTTCACTTTGGTTGCTCGAGTGTATTTTGCAGGCTGCTATTTTCCATAGTCACGACGAAGTTGCCTGTTGTTGGGCCTTCGTTTGAATTGTGTACGTATCTCTTTGCTCTTTCAAATAAAATTCATAAAATGGGCATTCTGAAATGGTGTCCTCTGACTTAAGATTAAGTCTTTGAGCAATTACTTTTAATGATTCCCTGAGACAGAATGTCGGGTCGTTTTCATACAAGTCTCGAAGTGATTCATCTAGTCGTTGTCTTTTGGGCAAAGAATGCGGCGTTGGTGTCTCTAATTCTTTTTTTAGGTATTCAATAAAACTAATTGATGATTCAACAATGTTTTCAAACTGCATGAATTTACGAGGGACAAAATCAGCCATCGACCAGCCCAACGAGTCATCCAGAATCGATGCTTCGTCAACTGTTAAGTCAGCTATCCTCGACTGATAAAAAGCTTTCCCATCTACAAAGCCTTCACAGCCCAAACAGCCTTTCCCAGCAGCCTCGATCAAAGCCCAGAGCCAGTTGATTTCAACAATTCCAGCATCAGGTTCAAAGCCACAACTGCACAATTCATCGTGCAACTCTTTGGAAGCAGCCTTGCATGTTGCCATTATCAGCCGTTTCACAGTTGGATCATCTCCCCGTATAATCAAGAGGCTGTTGAGTTCTTTGGCGGGGGAGAATCTAAACGTAGGTTGTTGATTTTCAAAAGCCTTGTACGTTGTCGGCAATTCAGCAGGATAGAGTGGCTCAATGTCGCTTCTCCAGATTGCGTACAGAAGCCCAATGGGCTCCTTGTCTCTAAATGCTTCGAATCGTGCAAAGAGTCTTTCCATAGACTTCG
>PKCL01000180.1 GCA_002862165.1 Planctomycetaceae bacterium | reverse complement strand
GGCATAAGAAAAACTCTAGCCCTCGGTTCTGCTCCTCATTCCGAAAGGAGACTGTCGCAAATTTTAAAAGTTCATAACGAAACGGTTGAAACTAGTTTCCAAATATTTGGAAACACCCCAACTTGCAGTGATCAGGGGTTGGGGCTCGTATTGTTTACCAATACGAGCCCCTTTTTTCATCTGTCATTTCAGTGGCGAGAGGCACAGAATTAATGTTATTTGCTTTTAGCAGGCGTTGTCTTTCGACTAGGTTTCTTGGTGATTAAGCTGTATCCGCACATTCTCCATTGTGAGAAGTTCTAACTTCTCATCGGGGGAAAGCCGCTGTTTCTGAGCAAGTTCGTCTGCTGCAGTCTTTGCCTCAGGGTCAACACCAAGCCAATCAGCGATGTAATTCTCTTTCACACCATTCTCAAGAGCAGCAATACCACCACATCGTGTATGGCCACACACAATCACATCCTTAATTTTGGGATGCACCAGTGCATATTCCAAAAATGTGGCAATTCCAACATTATTAAACGAGACCAGATTCGCAATATTTCTGTGGACAAAAATGGTACCCGGACGTGATCCCGTTAAAATGTCTTCTGTCACTCTTGAATCAGCACATTTATCCAGACCGCCCTTGGTGTCTATTTAGCTGCTATCTTCGAATAATGGCCAGAATTAGGCTCGAATTCATCGCTAATAAACGTCTTGTTGCTTTCAAGCAGACGGTCAATCATCGTCAATTCTTCAAAATAATGTGTTTAGAAGGGCTTTTATCAGGAACACCGCTATACGGTTTCGGGAACCAACACGACAAGTTTTCAATTAATCACCATAATAGAATGTAAAGACACATTCTATAAATTTATTTTCCTCCTTATTCTCATCTGCCACCATGAACCTTAGCTTTTGGATCGAAAACTGGCAGGCGATCCTGACCTCATTCGTGGTGGCAGCAACGCTGCTCGCACTGCTCTTAGGCCGCCGTGCTCCAGACATGGCGATGCTTGGTGCGGTTATCATTTTGCTAGCAGCTGGAATTCTTAGCCCTACTGAAGCACTTTCAGGAATGAGTAATGAAGGAATGCTCACGGTAGCAGCATTATTCGTTGTGGCAGCAGCAGTTCATAGGACAGGAGCACTGGCACTGGTGATTGATAGAGGGCTTGGCCGACCACGCTCTCTTCATGAGGCCCAGATTCGGACAATGACAATACCCGCAGTCCTCTCAGGCTTTATGAACAACACCCCGGTGGTGGCATTAATGGTGCCGGCAGTACGAACATGGGCTCAAAAGCACCAACTCAGCATTTCAAAAATTTTAATGCCTATGAATGCTGCTGTGGTGCTTGGTGGACTTTGCACACTCATTGGTACGAGCACCAATGTTGTCGTGAGTGGCTTACTGAATGCAAAAACGGGGCAATCTCTCGGTATGTTTGATATTACGTGGCTCGGCGTACCTCTTTTGATTGTCGGCTTTGCTTACATTCTTACCGCCAGCAAAAGCCAGTGGCTATTAAAGGACCGTAAACCAGCCGTGAGTGCTGGTGATGATCCCCGGGAATACTCCCTCGAGATGGTTGTTGAATCTCGTAGCCCTCTCGCCGGTAGGACAATTGAACAAGCTGGTCTTCGTGGACTACATGGACTGTTTCTTATGGAAATTGATCGTGCTGGTCATGTACGCACGGCAGTGGAACCGACCGAACGACTGGAAGAAGGTGATCGACTTGTTTTTGTGGGTATTGTCGATTCCGTCGTGGAATTACAAAAAATACGAGGACTTCGGCCAGCGACTGAACAAGTCTTCCAATTGGATGGGCCGCGATCTGAGCGTACTCTTGTAGAAGCTGTTGTTTCAAATACATGCCCACTTGTTGGCCGAACAATCCGAGAGGGTCAGTTTCGATCAACATACGATGCCGTGATTATTGCAGTGGCAAGAAACGGAGAACGTTTAAGAAAAAAGATTGGTGACATTGTTCTTCAACCTGGCGACACACTACTTTTAGAAGCCAGCCCGCGGTTCCTAAAAAGACAAAAGACCAGTCGTGATTTCTATCTTGTAAGTGAAGTCCGTGGAGCAAAGCCGCCACGCCACGACCTTGCGTGGATTGCATGCACAATTTTGGCAGCGATGGTTCTTGCTGCCACACTCGACCTTGTGCCTATAGTCGCAGCCGCACTCGTCGCAGCGGCGGCGATGGTTGCGACAGGATGCATCGGCCCAAATGAAGCGAGAAGATCTATCGAATGGGAAACCCTCCTCCTTATCGCGGCTAGTTTCGGTCTTGCAAGAGCTATCGAGAAAACAGGTTTAGACGAACTCATTGCGCAAAGTACTATCGGGGCTGCAGGTGACCGACCTCATCTTGTGCTCGCCGCGATATATTTAGTCACCATGCTTTTCACTGAAACAATGAGTAACAATGCTGCGGCTGTACTTATCTTTCCAATCGCCTGGCAAACTGCGACTGATCTTGGGCTTAACCCGATGCCATTTATCATGGCAATTACGGTGGCAGCTAGTTGTGGGTTTGCGAGCCCTCTCGGCTATCAGACAAATCTAATGATTTATGGTCCGGGTGGGTACAAGTTCAGCGATTATCTACGTTTCGGCGGCCCACTCAACTTGATAGTGATGGCTATCACTATTTTGCTGGCACCCTTGATCTGGCCGTTCTAGGTATCGAATCCGTCTCTCAGACACAAAAAAAACAGCCTGTTCTTATAGTCGAATGACCCTTCGTGGCTCAAACTATTCTAACGTCATGGTTGTCGCAGTTGGCAATCGCATAGAACCACGACGATTACGATTTCATTTTGAAATTGTGCTCACGAGTCCAAAAAAACTCCGGGGAATCGTTACGATCGACCTAAACCATCTTTGTTTACTTGTTTGTTTCAGAATAAGTCCTTTCGTTCCTTTCTTGCCGATGGCCAGCAACGTACTCTAGTAGGTTGCAATCGGCCTTTATACTAGACCCTTCATCCTCCCGAGCCGGATGAGCGAAATACTCTTTCATTATTACCGTGTTAATCCAACGACCTGGTTTTACCTCGCGTCGCTTCTTTTGATTGCAGTTTTTTTTAAATTTAATCGTGCGATGAGTATTCGCAATGTTGATCTGATCGGTTTGATCCTCTTTGCGCCAGGTCTTTTAGCTGTCGAATACGGTGGTTTCAAAGCCAACGTCGACGCACAGCAACTTGGCTACGTTTGGCTATTTGTTGTCACCGGAATATTTATAGTCCGCATGCTCTGTGATTCACTTATGGTCCGGAGGCCTATGCTTGAACCAAATCTCAATAGTGGCGGCTTGGTCTTTCTCGGACTATCTCTCCTCATTTTTCTTCTGGCCAATGTTCTCACCACCCGACCAGAAAGAGACGACCTTGCAGCTGCCACAACCGCAGCAAAACTTGAGACAGGTGAAGCCGAAGTTGATATTGATCAGCTAGCCAGAACGGGACCTGGGTACCCTCTTCTTTTTCTTCTGCCACATATTTCAACACAGCGTGTTTTCTCCTCTGATAGCACTTCCGCAGTGGGTAGCGCTACAAACGAACCGCCTCCACGGATTGTTCATGAAACAACAGCACGAGTGATGGCCATCATTTCTCAATTGCTTATTGTTAGTGGAATACTTTTTGTAGGATGGCGGCACTTTGAAAATGTAAAACTTGGTATCGCTGCTGCCGTTCTCTATTTACTGCTTCCGTATACAGCCATGATGACTGGAAGGGTCGACCATGCATTGCCTGGTGCGTTAATTGTCTGGGCAATTGGAGCATACCGCAGACCTGTAATAGCAGGCGGCCTCATCGGACTTGCAATTGGAATAATTTATTACCCCGTTTTTCTCCTTCCCTTGTGGTGCAGTTTTTATTGGGAACGTGGAGTCCGACGATTTGCCACTGGTGTTTCTGCAGCCTTATTAGCTCTTGTTGTCGCACTCTGGTTCACTTCACCAACAATCGAAATCTTTGCCGGTCAATTACGTCAGATGTTCGGATGGATTTTTCCAAGTAGTGTCAGCCTAGAAGGATTCTGGGCGCTCCCTTCCTACGACCCCGTTTTTCGCCTACCTGTACTTGCAGGATTTTTAGTCATGATGGCAACTCTGGCGATCTGGCCATCTCCAAAACACCTTGGGACCCTAATGAGCTGTTCTGCTGCGGTCTTACTCGGAAGCCAGTTCTGGAAATCTCATAATGGCGGTCTTTTCCTAGCGTGGTTTCTTCCAATTCTTTTGCTTGTTGTATTTCGACCAAACCTTGAGAATCGCGTCGCGTTGCGAGCGTTAGATACCGATTGGTTCATTCGGCGTCGCAAACAAAAGGATTCAATGAATAATGCCTAGTAAGGCATCTATGGATCACGACGGATGTCAGCCGTTTGTGAAACACCTTGATTCTGAAACCAAAGAAGCCAGCTAGATTGATCCCAACCGAAGTTCTTACTTGTCAGCGTCGTCAGTGCCTCAAGGACATGGACATTCTGCGATACCACTATTTTTTTCTTTTGACTGCTTCCAAGAGCAAGACCGCCACCTGTTGGCGAAAATGTAGCTGATGTTTTCCCCCCTGACCCTACACCCGTAGTAACAACTTGCTGCGTAATAAGAACTCGCATCAGAGGCTGAACAGCGGATTCATCACCAAGTGTTTTCAGTGCAAACGCGGCGCGGTTGATGCGCTGGATATCATTTCCTTGTAAGGCAGCAATAAGTGGTGGGACCACCTGAATAGATTCCCTCTTTTCAAGCCGGCCAATAGCACTCCAACGTACCTCTGAGTCTGGATGATCAAGAACCAGAGATAATAAAGCTCCAATTGCATCTCCAGTATCTATATTTCCGAGAGCTTCAACATAAAGCAACCGCACACGGGGGACAGGCTCGGCATTCATTGCGGCTCGTAAAGCTAACACCGAAAAGGGATCTTCTATTCGACGAATCTCCTCAGCAACCTGCTCACTAGATTCTGATTTTTCAAGATTCCGTCGTAACCTCTCAAGCCGCTGCCTCGCTTCGACCTTTTTTTTTGTTATGGTTTCTGCTTTTTTTAATAAAAGGATCTCCTGCTCAGTTTTCCACGATCCTTGATAGCGGTGGTAGCCATGGGATTCCATTCGCTGCGTATGGGTACTCGTTGAATCAGAGAAACCAATATTAATCAGGCCAGACACGAACCCAACTGATAATACGGCCGTAACAATAGATCGCATTTTACCGCCTGTTTTTTCAAATTTTATTGACAGCGTCTTGAATCATTCCGACATACACAGAAAAGACTCTGAAAATTACCAGAACGACCAAGCTTGCAACAAAAAGCCAGACACCTCCACCTGCAGCCTTTGCCGCAGCTTCAAAACCCCTTTTGGAATTATCGGCAAATTGATCACTTAGTCTTCCAAGAACCTCTGAAACTTCTCCAGATTCTTCACCTACGGCCAAACCTTCAAGCAAAGCCAACGGAAAACGATGGGTTGCCTGTAATGCTTCGGCAAGAGTATCTCCAGCAAGCAACCTTTCTTGTATCCAAACAGGATCTATTGCCAAGCCTGGAGCCACAGAGCCACTTAGTGAAACAAGCCTGCCAGCATCGAGTCCCGCGCCTGCTGCCAACGAAGCGGCACGACTCCAACTCGCTGCTTCACTCGCGCGAGCAGCCGCTCCAATGAGTGGCAAATACGTAATTAGTGCACGAATTGCACCGTGTGATCTCCACCCGGCAAGAAGTAATCGTAAAACACCGAGAAGAATAAAAAACATCGCAACCAAGAGCAGTCCGTACATCCTAAGACCTGAGGCACCAACAAGACCAAGGCCGATAAAATCAAGCGGTTTCCCTCGCTCGAGTTCAATCGTTCCACTTACTAATATCAGGACACCGACAACAAGTAGGGCAAGTACCAACTGAACAGCTGGCCAGATAAGACTTGAACGAAGATGGTTCGTCGTAACTACAGCATGATTGATTACGCGCGACAACTGCTTCAAAGTTTCAACATCTTTGCCAGTTTGATCACCAACTGACACCATACCGATCACTAAAGGAGGAAATAGACCCGTCTGCGCGAGTGCAACAGAGAGCATTTCTCCATTATTTATTTTATCTGTACCAAGCGATAATCGAGCACCCCAACGAGCTGGCATTCGCTTAACTTCATTTCCCCAGGCTTTTCGTAGATCAATTCCAGCTTGAAGTGTTATCGCCAAGCGCCCGAGCAAATCTGCCTGTAAACGGGCCGGTAGTTTTCGATTCACAAGCCATATCCTCGTGTTTTGGTGTGGCTGAGACATGCTCTATTTTCTCGCATCGAGGGGTCCGTTCTCGTCTCAAGGGGGTAGAATATCGACAAACAGGCCATCCCTACTCGCAGGAGGGTATGCATCTGGTAAAACCCGTAGGCTGTTTACATACGTAAATGAATTTCTACCCTTGCGACATTTTTACACAAAATACTTTTCATTATGACTGCCCAGTGGGACACGGTCGCGATCGTTGGAGTTGGCCTTATTGGAGGATCAGCCGGACTTGCTCTCGCCAAACGAGGAGTTGCTAACAAAATTATTGGTGTCGGGCGGTCTGATACTTCTTTAACTGTTGCTCAAAATTGTGGTGCGATTAGCGAAGGTACCACAAACTTGAAGCAAGGTGTGGCAGAAGCTGACTTTGTTCTGGTAGCCACTCGAGTAGGTGTTATTGGGTCTCAACTTGAAGAAATTGACTCATACGTTCGGCCGGGCACACTCATCACAGATGCTGGAAGTACGAAACAATCAATTGTTGACGGGTGGGAACAGAACCGACCGACTCGAAAAGCTCGTTTTGTTGGCAGTCACCCTCTCGCAGGGAGCCACAGACGCGGTGCACAAGCAGCTGACTCTGCCCTCTTCGAAAACAAACTAGCTGTAGTCACACCAGCAGAATCCACTCCGAAAAAAGATACGGAATCCGTCTCCATTTTCTGGCAACTAATTGGTGCTCAAGTATGTATCCTTTCACCACCTGAGCATGACTTATTACTTGCCTCTGCGAGCCACGCACCACATATTATTGCTGCCGCATTGGCTACAGCAACGCCACGTGAAACGCACCGTTTCACTGCAGGAGGATGGCGTGACACAACGCGTATAGCGGCCGGTGACCCTGAACTTTGGGCTGATATAGTGCTTGACAATGCAAAGGCAGTGACAGCACAAATAGAAACATTTACTCAGGCATCTGGTCAGCTAAAACTCGCAATTGAAGCAGGTGACAGATCTACGCTCATCAAATTATTAACGCTCGCCAAGGAACGCCGTGATGCTCTGGGAAGTTGATGTACACCTACGACAGAATGATGCCGCTACTCAAGAAATCATTGCCGCGGCAAATAATCTTGGTCTTAAAATTCATACACTTCATACTGCGACCGCATGGCTCATTGAGGGAGACATGAGCCTCACTGAAGTTCAAAAATTAGGTGCGTGCCTTTTCACCGATCCGGTAACAGAAGTTTGTCGAGTTGCACGAGCTGGAGATGAAGAATTAATCACGAAACCTCCCGGGTCATCAGAGGCCAACAATCTCATTCTCCATGTTCTTCCAAAGCCTGGGGTCACCGATCCGGCCGCTGAAAGTGCCAAGGAAGCTATGTCGCTTCTCGGAATTCGTGCAACAGCAGTTCGAAGCGTTAAGAAATACTGGTTACCAGCAGATTGTATTACACCAAAACAAGCCGAAGAGACTGCCTGGAAGTTACTTGCTAGTGAAGCTATTCATGAAGTTGTGATTGGCGCACTAGAGCTAACCAAACTAAGCGGTGGTGATGCGTGGAAACTTGATCGCAAACAAGTACCACTTAATGGCCTGAGTGACTCCGACCTAGAAGAACTCAGCCGTCGACAATGCCTTGCCCTCACTGCAAACGAATTGCATGCCGTTCGAGATCACTTTAATACTCTTGATCGGGATCCGTTTGAAATCGAACTTGAGACAATTGCACAGACGTGGAGCGAGCATTGCTGCCACAAGACCCTGGGAAGTCCGATTGACCATAGTGGTCCTGACGGTGATTTTTGCTATGACAACTTGCTGAAAGAAACAGTTTTTGCATCAACTGAAGTTGTACGAAAGCAACTTGGAGAAGACGACTGGTGCGTGAGTGTTTTCCGTGATAATTCCGGGGTCGTTCGCTTCGATGGCGACCACGACATCTGCGTTAAAGTTGAAACGCATAATCATCCCTCAGCTATTGAGCCATACGGAGGCGCTGCGACTGGTCTCGGTGGTGTCATCAGGGACGTGCTCGGTACTGGCCATGGAGCAAAACCGTTAGCAAATTTAGATGTTTTCTGTGTGGCACCTCTCGACACACCCCCCGCAACAATTCCACCGGGCATCATTCCACCAAAAAGATTACTTCATGGAATTGTTGGTGGTGTTCGAGATTATGGCAACCGTATGGGCATTCCAACCATTGCAGGCGCAGTAGCCTTCCACCCTGGCTATCTTGGGAACCCACTCGTTTTCTGTGGAACTGTTGGCCTTATGCCCCGGGATTCCGCGAATGGTCGTGTTGAACCAGGTGATCTTGTGGTTACTGCAGGAGGTAGAACAGGCCGTGATGGCATTCATGGCGCAACCTTTTCAAGTATTGAACTTTCAAGTGAAAGTGAAAGCAAGTCAGGCGGATCAGTTCAGATTGGTCATGCTATTCACGAAAAGACACTTACTGATTTCGTATTAGCTGCATCCGAAGAAAACCTTTTCAATGCCATCACAGACTGTGGCGCTGGTGGCTTATCGAGTGCTGTCGGAGAAATGGGTGCTGAACTAGGCGCTAACGTTGACCTCGAAAAAGTTCCACTAAAATATGATGGTCTCTCGGCCACTGAGGCATGGATTTCCGAAGCACAGGAACGAATGGTGCTTGCTGTTGCTCCTTCACAATGGCCACGTCTTGCCGAAATTGCCCAGCAGGAAGGCGTTGAAGCCACAACTATCGGTACATTTACCGGAAACGGACAACTGGTTCTCCGATGGAATGGAGAACTTGTTGGTGAACTAAATTGTCATTTTCTTCATGAAGGTCGACCACGACAGCGTCTTCAATCTCTATTTAAGCCTCCACAGAACACACCTCCTCGCTGGTCTCTTCAGAATACAACCTTTGAAACGGTACTGCTTGAACTCCTTCAGTCTGAAGATATTGCAAGTAAAGAATGGATCATTCGACAGTACGATCATGAAGTGCAAGGGAAAAGTGTTCTCAAGCCATTACTTGGACCGATGGGAGGACCGGCTGATGCTACCGTGATACGAGGCGTACTAGGGCGGCCTCGAGGCATTTTAATAGGCATCGGGCTTCGACACCACCTTGGACCCATTCAGCCATACGAGATGGCTGTTGGTGGTATCGTGGAGGCTATTGCCAACTGTGTTGCATCAGGGGCTGATCCGGAACAAATCGCCTTACTTGATAACTTCTGCTGGGGCGACTGCCGACGACCGGAGTCACTTGGGACACTCGTAGAAGCATGTCGTGGGTGCTATGAAGCAGCGGTTGCCCTGAGGGCACCATTTGTGAGCGGTAAAGACAGCCTGAACAATGTCTTCACATGGAAAGACGATGCTGGTATCACTCAGGAGCAATCAATACCACCGACACTGCTCGCTACAGCCATTGGTCAGATAAATGATGTGAGTTTATGTGTCTCCTCCGATTTTAAAAAATCTTCAAACAGAATTGCTGTTATTGGCATTTCGACAACAGAACTTGGTGGCAGTCAACTTTCTGTCATCCGCCGAGTCACAGGGGGCGATGTTCCAAAAGTAAATTTTGACGAATGTCAGAAAGTCTTTCGGAGTATTCATAGACTTAATCAGCAACAGCTACTCGCATCATGTCACGACCTCTCCGATGGAGGTCTTGGTGTTGCATTAGCTGAAATGGCTATCGGTAGTGGTTTGGGTGCCACCGTTGACCTTGCAAAAATACCACTTCACGATCTTACCGAGATTACGAAACATGACGACCTGATGAGTTTGCTAAGAGTTGCTTTCACTGAATCCACCGGGCGTTTTTTAATTGAAGTTCACGAAGACGATACTACCGCAGTTGAAAGTACGCTTGGCAATATTCCTTGGTCTTGGATAGGTCATGTCACGAACGACAACGTGCTCACAATATGCTGCGGTAAAGGTTCAATTGTCTCCCAAACATCAGTTCCCACACTTGCAAACACTTGGCGAAAACAAAGTAATTCTCAAACATCAGGTACGAATTAAGGAATATTTGAATGCTTGCCCCACGCGCTCTCATTCTTCGTGGTCCCGGAACAAACTGTGACGAAGAAACTGCCCACGCCTTCGAACGTGCTGGTGGTCACACAAAACGAGTTCACGTTCAGGCTCTGGCGCAATCACCCTCTCTTTTGGATGATTTTCAGATTTTCTGTATTCCAGGTGGATTTTCGTATGGTGATGACATTGCCAGCGGAAGAATCCTGGCACTTGAATTAACTCAACGGCTTGGTGATGCACTCCATAGATTCCACGAGCGAGGAGGGCTGATTCTTGGGATTTGTAATGGGTTTCAGGTACTCCTGCAAACCGGACTGCTTTTACCTGACTGGGACACTGGCCAACGCAGCGTTACGCTTGCACAAAATACATCCGGAAGATTTGTTGACTGCTGGGTACATTTACAAGCTAAGCCGGGGAACTGTGTCTTCCTTCAAGGGCTTGACCACTTCGAACTACCTGTTGCTCACGCCGAAGGAAGATTCACAACTTCTGATGAAGCGTCTCTTGAAAAACTTGAAGCTGGTGGCCAATTCGTACTTCAATATGCTCAGACTGGAGATGGGCAGCAGACAAATCCTAATGGCTCTATCCGAAACATAGCCGGTATGTGTGACACAACAGGTAGAATATTTGGACTGATGCCACATCCAGAACGCTTTGTTGAAGCAACACAGCACCCTGCCTGGTCAGGGCGACTAGACCCACAAGCTGACGGTGCTGGGCTTACGTTTTTCCGTAATGCACTACGGGTAATAGGAAAAGATGTAGGTTGACCCGGAACGCCTGTTCTTCCTACCCTCTTCTCTGTACTGTTTCTCCACTTCAATACCAAGCCGTTGAGCGCGTCATGGATACTCGCTGTCACACTTTCATCAACTGCCGTCTATTCCTACAACTTTTTTCACTTATTTTTTTACTTACTAGTGGATGCCAGACACCGTTTGCAAACAGCTTTCTAACAACTGTATCTAACAAGGCTATTGAGAAACAAGTAGATACAGCCTCAAATCCCTCGGCCACCAAGAATCGTCTTGAAACTATTCCTCTGGAATTCACCTTCCTACGTTATGCTGAAGAAGACCCCGAACTAGGTGATGAACTATGGCACTTGATTGATGAGCAATGTCTATCAGCAAATCTTAGACATCGCCTAAATGGTAATGGCATACGGGCTGGTGTAGTCCGTGGTAATTTACCAAACGCATTGGCTCATCGTCTTTCTTCTAGTTCCGATACGATTCACAACAAGCCCGGCGACAGCCCCCTTGCAGTTGACAGAACCGTTGTCAAACGTGTGATTCAAACACTTCCAGGCCGCACAAATGAAATTGTTTCCACACCACGCCTTGAGGAGCTCATTCTTCTAGAGCATGAAAGTCGTTCAACAATTGATAATGTATCTGGCCAGACCTACCGAGACGCCAGCGCCGTATTCGATGTACGGGCAACTCCATCCGCTGATGGTGGAATTGAAATAGAACTCCTACCACTGATTCGTCATGGACCGATAGAACGCAACTGGACCGGTGATGACGGTGCTTTTCGTCTCGAAGCAGGTCAGCGGAAAACGGTTATGAATAAATTAGAATTCAAACTCCAGCTACCAGCCGATGGCACTCTTATTCTGTCCTCTGTTGGCCCACCCTCCTCCGGCCTAGGCGACGCATTCTTTCGTGATCCTCAAGGTCGACATGAAGGCCGCAGACTCCTGGCCATCCGTTCAATGACAAGAACCGCTGACCCTATATTCTCTGAAAGTTCAGCAGTTCAAACTGCAGACTGACAAAATGGGTAAGAGTGGATATTCGACGGGCTTTCTTTCTGGTGAATTGGTTCGAACATGACATTTTTGCCGATGTCTACCCCTAGGTAAATTGTCCCATTGGCTATCGACGGATTTCAAAAGCCTCGGTAGTACAAAATTCTTTCGGCCCACTAGGCGAAGCAATGAGTAGCAACGGCACAAAAAAAAATGTGAACAAGACACTTCAGAGACCTAAGGCAAGCACTGTTTTTGCTGCTGCTTTTCTTGCTGGTGCAGCCGCTGCAGTTGGTGTCAATCGCGCCTTGGATGTCCACATTGCGCAGAATGTTCCTCAAGTTGAAAGTGAGCCAATTTTTGTAGCCCTTCGGACCCTACCAGAAGGTTCGCCTATCACTATTTATGATGTGGCTCTCAGAGACTGGCCGGTTGCAATGCTACCAGCAACTGCATTGCGATCGAATGCAACGTTTGATGGATTTGTGCTACGACACCCACTTCACGAGGGGCAACCCATCCTATCTCTTCAGCTTGCAAAAAGTTCACTTGAATCATCGCAGCAGATTGCTGCAGTGACACGACGAGTTTCATCGACAAGTCGTCCCCAGAAGACATCTGCACCAGCTTTTATTCCCTACAATGCCACACCTCCGATACCAGCAACGATGGCTCCCGCTGTAGACAAGACAACCGAATATAATAATGTCGACTTTGCACTTCAAACCCCAGAGTCGAATGCTTTATCAACTGATCAAGAGCCCATCGTTCAGGAAAAAATCTTGATGCACGGATCTCCGTCCGTTGCATTTGATTCGGAATCAGCACAACCAGAAAGTAATGAAGAAAACGGTTCTGATTCTATCGGGCAAAAAGTAGCAGTAGAATTGCAGAATGAAGCAGTAGTTTCAGACTCCATAGATCCAAGTGAGGAAATCCTCAAAAAACCTACCGAACAACATGCTGACTCTACTTCTCAGCCTGAGGAAAAAATGACGGCTGCGATCACAGAAGACAAAGTAGAGACTCCTGAAGTCGTTTCAGAAAGTGGTTCGGTCGAAATAACGTTGAAGAATCTCGCTACAGTTGAGATCGACCAGCCGGATCATAGAGCATTAACGGAACCACTTATGGCAGATGAAGGTGGTGAAGCGACTGAAAAAGTTGTCATTCAACAACCTGCTCTTGCGGCATCTTCGGAGCCACCAACTCTTACTGAAAAGAATTTATCACCAGAGCAGGTACTCGTATCAACAAATAATACCATTGCTTCTCAACTACCAACTGATGCAGCAAAAACAAGCACAGTTAAGGAAGCTTCTTCTGCCAGTAAGACAGCAGCAGCAAAAACTCCAACCCTCGCTCAAACGCCAGTAGAGCCTGTTGACATCACACAATCGATTGTTGCTGAAGCAGAAAGCCGCAGAACCGCATTAAATGCTTCTCCTGTCACCCCTTCACAACCAAAAATTGCTTCAACTAAAACTTCCCTCACGTCGAGTCGATTGAGACCAGCTCAAGTGACAACAAAACAACAGACCATGAGATATCTAGTTGTCCCAGAACGCATCGCGGTGCAAGTGGATCACGCATTCACCAGCCCCCAGGTCACGGCACCACCGGTTCGTCCAACTAAAGACAATGTTCCCCGACAGAAGGGCAATGTTCGTCCTCTTCCAAAAACAACTGCCGCTAGTTTAAGGTCATCGCAGCAAAATAATAATCAAAATCGGCAGACGTCAAAAACAGTTGCCACACAGCCTCAACAACTACAGGCTACCGCAGGCAACGTGCCACGATCTCAGAGAACAACTCAGGCAGAGGGCCAAGTAGCGGCACGTGCATCTAACAAAGAGGAAACGAAAGAACCGCTTAAGCGGTCATTTTTTCCAAAAATATCTGCGGGTCTTAGTGCTGTCGGACAGGAATGGCAGAAATTTCGTAATGGCTCCAGTACTTCTTCAGAAGAAGATTCGAGTAA
>PKCL01000418.1 GCA_002862165.1 Planctomycetaceae bacterium | reverse complement strand
ATCTTCAAGAGACTGCTCGCCCTTCAGTGAATCACTAATTGATTCAGCAGCGAGTTCTAGCAAGGTCTCGATACGGTCTTCCTGCAAATGCTCTATCACCCGCGTTGCTTCCACATCTTCAAGAGCCTCATCCGTTGCACGAAAACCACCACCACAGTGCTGGCAATAAACTCGCTGACCAAGCAAACGGACACCGATTCGTAACATCCTGCCGCACACAGGACAACCTTGATGATAGTAGACAGAATCGCTCATCGCTCAACCTCCTGGGTTCTTTCCAGTTGACCGAACAGTATTAGCCGCAACATCTGAAGCAAACTTTTCTACCTGCTTTATTTCAAAACAATTTTTCAATACAAATGAACTCGTACCCGATCCATTCAATCGGAACATACGTAGCGTATTGAAACCCCGCCCCGACACCTTACGTGAGCAGTATAAAAATTTTCACAGGGTTTTATCAACTCCAATATTGCCAGAAAGCTAAAACCGCACTAACTGCTTTAAAACGCTCTCGAAATTGTCCTAGGCTGCATAATTGGCAAACACAACTGGCTACAACAGAACCATCCACAATCATCATTTTCCTTGTCTTAAACCTTCACAAGGTACACACCAGCCATAAAGTTAGCCTTCTTTGCCAAGACACACGAATCCCTCCATACTATTTTTGACAAGTAAAACCGAGAGCTAGATCTATGAATCGTCCATATATAACGGCACTCATTTTGCTTTTTGCGAGTATTGCAAATAGCTGGTTATTCATCAGTAAAATTCTGCCAACAATTGCTTCTGACAAGCCACCCGGCTATCAATCCATGTACGCCGCGTCAGAGCATTTGAAAACCGTTGCTTGGGTAATCAAGCTCAATGACAAAACGGTGGGGTCAGCGGTGAGCACCGTAGAACCAACGCCTTCTAGCACCGCGACCGTCTGGTCAAACCTTCAACTACACTCCCTGCCGTTGAGCGACCTATTGCCACCTTGGGCACTTGCTTTGCTAAAAGTGAACAGGACAACTCTACACACTACGATCGAACTCGATGTCTGGGGCCGTATGAAAATCGACGGCCATGGAGATTTACGAGAGTTTGATTCCGTCGTCAAGATTCCTGGCGTTCAGCAAGACGTGCATTTATATGGGAACATCGACTCTGAAAACCAGGTAATGGTGTCTCTGCAGTCTGGCGATTTGCAATACGACACGAAACGATACCTACCGAACGGATTATCTGTTCGGGATGAACTTTCACCTCAAGCCAACATGCCAGGAATTTCTCAAGGACAACGCTGGACAGTTCCTATTTACAGTCCCCTGCGTCCAAGCAACAAACCAATAGAGCTTGTCTATGCACATGTTGCCGGCCATGAAGTACTTCACTTTGATAATCAGTTGATTACTGCTGATATCGTAAATTACCGAACAACTACCGATAAACACCGGCAGCCACGCAGCCGAATATGGGTTGGCCCTCGCGGCCGGGTATTACAACATGAGTCGATAATACTTGGCAAAAAATTACTCTTTGTACGATCTCCAGAGGATGTTGCTTTGTCACTCGAAAGTCGTCTTGAACAGGCAAAGAAGCTATTTAACAAACAATAAATTCAAACAACACAAGCACGTTGCAATAGAATTCACGGGTTAAATGTTTTTTAACGTTCTCGCGGAGTAGCCATAGCAATATTTATGATTCAATTTGAAAATGCCACCCGGAAATATGGCAAAAAAATTGCTGTGTCCGATCTTGAACTTACCATTCCATCGGGTGAATTATTTGCTCTTCTTGGACCGAATGGTGCAGGCAAAACCACCACGATCAAAATGCTCGTTGGGTTACTCCAACCCTCACGTGGTGTTGTGCGTGTCTGCGGACATGATCTCGTTTCAGAAACACGCTCTGCACACTCTCGTTTAGGGTACGTACCTGACGAGCCTTACCTATACGACAAACTTACAGGCCACGAATTCTTGCGGTTCATTGCTGGCATGTACCGAATACCGAAACATCTTACACAAGCACATGTCGACCGGGAAATCAAACGCTTCGAGCTTCAAGAATTCGCTGATGATCTTGCTGAAAATTATTCTCTTGGCATGAGACAACGGCTTATATTTGCTGCTGCTTTTTTGCACGATCCTGACGTACTCGTACTCGACGAACCCATGGTGGGTCTTGATCCTCGGAGCGTCCGGATTGTGAAAGATCTTCTCAAAGAAAGAACGGCTGAGGGCATGACTGTATTTATGTCAACTCACACACTCGCAATGGCAGAAGAGATGGCTGACCGCATGGGCATTATGGTTCAGGGAAAAATCAAATTTCTTGGAACAGTTTCAGAACTTCGTCAACAGGTAGACGTTGGGAACAAAAGCCTTGAAAGCCTTTACTTGCAACTCACATCTACCCCGACAGCGGATCAAATCAACTCACCTGATAAGACATAGCAACGAAGAAATCGGCTACTGAGATGCAACGCCAACTACTTGAGGTTCCACAAGAGAATACGCTCACACGGAAGCTTCGAAGAACAATCGCGTGGAACCTTGTTCGCTCAACAATTCACAAGTCTCATTTCCGATTTGGACTTGTCGTCGCCCTCAGTACTATTTTCTGGACAGCTACATTCTGCCTGTTCTATGAATCTTTTATTTTTATTGATTCGATGCATGCTGAAGTAATGTCGTTGCTCTTTAACACGTTCTTCTCTGCCTTAATGCTTATGATGATCTTCTCAACAGGGATTCTAATGTATGGAGGACTGTATCGGTCTGAGGAGTCCAAATTTCTTTTAACGTGCCCCTTGCGGGCAGAAGCAATTCATACCCACAAATTCATCGAAGCACTCTGGTTCTCCAGCTGGGGGTTCATTCTTCTTGGTAGTCCGATGCTCATTTCCTACGGTATCGTTCGCGAGTCCCCCTGGAGTTTCTTCGTAATGCTCTTGCCATTTATGGTGGCATTTGTCTTTATTCCAGCCTCATTGGGCAGTATGTTGTGCATGCTTGTTGTTGCAGGCCTACCTCGATTGCGACTGCATGCCTTCTCAGTCTTATTTGCAGCCGCAACGTTTGCCGCATTATGGCTTGCATGGTCCACTTTTGGATCAACACAGAGCCAGGCACTCACACCTGCTTGGTTTGAAGAAACACTGTCACGCCTTGCAATGACAGAACAGGTATTCCTGCCGAGTTGGTGGCTCTCCTCAGGGCTCCTCGATGCGGCACTTCGTAACCACTCTCGTGAACTTTCCCGTCAAAGCACCTTCGAGGCGCTCAAGTTTTTAGGATTAATCATTGCGAATGCAATGCTCTTGAGCCTCATGGCAAGCTGGGTTGCTCGATGGACGTATCGGAAAGGATACAGCAACCTCGAGGCTGAAATGCCATGTAAAAGACGAAGGCAAATTTTCTGGCTCGATGAACTACTCGCCCACGGCGGATCAAAATATGGACATCCTATTCGTCTCCTGCTCGTTAAAGACTTACAGGTTTTTCGTCGAGATGTTACTCAATGGTCCCAATTTGCAATTTTCTTTGGTCTACTCGCGCTCTACTTTTATAACTTGCAGTCCTTTAACTATTCAAATGCATACGCATCACTCATTGGGCATCTCAATTTAGCTGTAGTTGGTCTTATTCTCTCAACATTCACTACACGTTTTGTTTTTCCATCGATTAGCCTTGAAGGTCGTCGTTTTTGGATTCTTGGACTTCTTCCAATACATCGCGATCAGATTATTTGGGCAAAGTTTCTTTTTTCATTTGGTGGCGGTCTTATTCCCTGTCTTGGATTAATTTTTTTAAGCGACTCAATGCTGGGCCTGGAGCAGAAAACGATTTATGTACACCTCGCTTGCTGTGTTGCTCTGTGTGGCGGCCTCTCTGGCATAGCTGTTGGAATGGGGGCGTGTATGCCCGATTTTCGTGAATCCTCACCAGCAAAAATTGCGGCCGGTTTTGGAGGAACCGTAAGCCTCGTCCTAAGCGCATTATTTATTCTTTTTGTGGTCATCACAGTTGGATTGACGAGCCATCTCAATCTCTTACGAAATGCCGGTGGTCGACTTCCTGACAACCCAATACTCTGGCTCATCGGAGGCTCTGGTGGCCTTGCAGCAAGCCTGGTAATCATCATGGCTAGTGGCTTGCTAGCCACTTTCACACCGTTATGGCTTGGCATTCGCGCGTTCCGGCAGCTAGAACCTTAAAATTGCTTCTGCATGCCTAGAATGGTGGCGACACCTGCTCTCTGAAAGTATTACCATTTTCTGGCAAAATAGCAGTGTTTTCTGGCCTCAGACACTAAATTGTCTATTGTTGAATACAGAAACTTGATCTGTGCTGAGAGCCTGTGACTGCATATATATCGAAACATGATTCGTCCAAGACAACAATTTACGATGGTGGAGCATAGCCAAGGCTTGGTAGCCGCCGGGAAGGAGCGGATCGGTGCCGTTCAATATCTCAATACAAGACCCCTTATATACGGACTCGGTGACTCACTAGATTTCGATCTTCCAAGCAAGCTTGCAGATCGCTTAGCACACCATGAACTCGACGTGGCACTCATCCCATCGATCGAACTCTTCCAGCGACTCGATTCTCCGCGGTACGGGTCACATCGGCCTGACACCACGTGGGCTACCCACAGTGAAAGCAAATACCAGGTAGTCTCCAACGCATGCATAGCATGTCTCGGTTCAGTTATGAGTGTTCGATTATTTTTCCGAACGCGCCCTGAAAAAACAACCTGTATCGCAGTAGATGAAGGTTCGAGGACGAGTGTTGCATTGTGTAAAATATTATTGGCCAAGCGTTTTGGTGTGACACCAAAACTTGAAGTACTGCCGATTGGCAAAAATATTGAGTCAACAAACGCTGACGCAGTGCTGTTAATTGGTGACCGAGCAATTGGCCCTATAAGCGGTGGCTTCCAAACGGTCTGGGATCTCGGTGAAGAATGGCATCGTTGGACGAGCCTTCCATTTGTTTTTGCAGTCTGGGCAGCTCGTCCTTCGGTTGAGTTGGAACCGTTAGAAAAACGTCTGAATGCAGCCCGTGACTCAGGGCTTGCGAATCTGGCAACAATTGCAGCTATTGAGGCGGCAGCCCACGGACTTTCCGTAACCCAGTGTATGGATTATTTAAGTGATAATCTGCATTACAATCTCGGTTACGATGAGCAACAGGGATTGCGGCTTTTCCATGAATATTCCATGGAACTTGGCCTTGCTCCTTCCAATCGCAATTTCGATGCAGCATTTCAATATTCAAAACAATCTTAGACCGGTGTCCAGTGATTGAAAACGATACATCAAAGATTCTTGATTCGGTACGTGCAGGTCATCGTCTAGAGCGTGCTGATGCAATACGTCTTCTGGAGTCCAACCAGCTAGCCGCGATTGGAAAAGCTGCCCATGCTGTGACAACAAAACTTCATCCAGAGACATATCGGACGTACAACATTGATCGAAACATTAATTACACGAACATCTGTACTGCGGTATGTGACTTCTGCGCTTTCTTTCGAGGCCCTAAATCGCCTGATGGATACATACTCGATAGACAAGTCCTGCTGCAAAAAATAGAAGAAACAGTAGCTATTGGAGGGGATCAGATTCTTCTCCAAGGTGGCATGCACCCTACGTTACCGTTGGAGTGGTACGAAGAACTTCTAAGAGATATCAAGTCACATTTTCCATCGGTAAATGTCCATGGCTTTTCTCCTCCGGAGATTTTTCATCTTACAAAGGTGGCAAAGCGACCGCTCGAGGAAATCCTTGAACGTCTTGCTGCTGCTGGTCTTGGATCTCTTCCTGGTGGTGGTGGTGAGATCCTCGTAGACCGCGTGCGAGCAGCAATGACTCGTGGAAAAGTCATGACAGATGATTGGTTAAACGTCCATCGACAATGGCATGCTCTCGGCGGAAGGAGCACGGCAACAATGATGTTTGGCCATATCGAGACGCTGGCTGAGAGAATCGAGCATCTCGACCGTTTGAGAGAATTACAGGACGAGACCGGAGGGTTCACCGCCTTCATTTGTTGGTCATTCCAGCCCGACAATACGGAAATGGCTCATATTCCCGCATCCGGTTCTTTTGAATATCTAAAGACACAGGCTGTCGCTCGCCTGTATTTAGATAACATACCCAACATTCAGTCGAGTTGGGTTACGCAGGGCCGAGACATTGGCCAACTTGCTCTCCTTTTTGGTGCAAACGATATGGGCAGTTTAATGCTCGAAGAAAATGTGGTGAGTGCCGCAGGGACGGTGCACCACCTCACTCTTGATCAGATGCGATCTGCGATCTCAGAACTTGGGTGGGACCCCAGACGACGGAACGTTTTCTATGAACTTATAGACGATAATACCGATCAGCTGAAGGATTCACATGTTCACATGCCCGTGAATATTGATCTGCCTGTCTTAACCTCAGTATCGTAGACAAAGAGCCATTCGCATGCTGCACTCGGGTCAACAGCATCGATCATTTATTGTTCGATCACAGTGGCTGTTACCGGTTTCATGCCGTCCTCTAGAGAATGCGTGGCTTCGTGTCGAAAGGGGGCTTGTGACAGGATTCGGTACGTGGCCTCCCCGCTCACAGAGCACTCTGAAGGTGATTGATTTAGGCAACACAGTTATCACAGCTGGATTTGTAAATGCGCATACTCACTTAGAGTTTTCGTCATGCGAGAAACCTTTTAGTACTGCCGGAGGCCTTCATAATTGGATCCGCAACGTTGTTTCCTGGAAACGTGAACAAAGCACATCTTGTACAGACCCCAACCAAAACAATGCCGCCATTGTCGCAGGTATTCATGAATCAGCTGCTTGTGGCGTTGTTGCTCTCGGCGAGATCGCGACCACCAATACGTCTTACAACAAAATACCGAATCGCCCGCGGATTCGCGTTTTCCGTGAATTTCTTGGCCTCCATTCGCCTACCTCACAAGACGGCTTATCGCGAGAGGCTACATGCCTCAGAGACGCTCAGCGGCTAACTCGTTCCGGTATGGCTGTAGGCCTTTCACCGCACGCACCATATTCGACCCAGTGGCACATTGGTCAGACAATGGTCAACGCCTCCAAAACGAGCTTTCGAGGTCGGCGGTGGCAGCGTAAAAAAAACCGATGTCTAACACCTATGGCCATGCATTTAGCTGAGTCACACTTCGAAGCAGAATTCTTAAAAACACAAACTGGCCACTTCCGAACACTTTTTGAAGACCTTGGAGTGTGGCCAGATCAAATACCGAACTTGGCTTCAACTGCCGACTGGATCTCTCTTTTAGCCAAGAGTGATCGTGGGCTGATCATTCACGGAACTTACCTTGACGATGACCACATTGCGCTATCCCGACTCACACTCCATCGGCAAAAGATTATCGTAGTCGTCTGTCCACGAACGACACTCGCTTTATCTGGAAAACTTCCACCTGTCTCAGAATTTAAAAAATCTGGGATACGAGTTTGCCTTGGTACTGATGGACGCGGTTCCAATCCTGATCTTTCAATTCGTGCAGAGGCAGCATGCCTCATCGATTCAGGTCTGGCCACACCACAGGAAGCACTTTCTATGATTAGTGTGAACGGTGCCTGGGCTCTTGGCTTTGAGAATAGAACGGGGTGCATCGCTACTGGACGGCCTGCTGACTTTGTGATTCTCAGGCCGTCCGTGTCGCCAAACACAGCAGATGAGGCAACAGCCACGATATTTGATTGCACGACAAAAGTAGTAGCCACGTTCCGTGGTGGGCGTCCGATCGCTGGTGATTTTCTCTAGCCGCTACAGCCTGCAGTTCGAAATATCCGTCTCAATAATGGCGGATGCTCCTATTAATTCAAGCTTTTCCATGATCTCGTGGGTTTCATTCCTTCGCACCATCGCCCGAACAGAGCACCAACTTGTCTCTTCTAGAGCGCTCACTGTTGGTGAATTAAATCCCGGAGTAATATTTTCTGCCTCGGCTAACCGACTTCGGGGCACATTATATTCTAGTAACGTCCATGTTCGTGCTATGACCACTCCCTGGAGACGACGAACAATGCGATCGGCCATATCGGTGTCAACCACGGCCTTATTTTGCACGAGTACGGTCTCATAGCAACCAATGTCCTCAAACACACGAAGACGATTGGCTGCTAGGGTACTTCCCGTTTCAACGAGATCGACAACTGCATCCGCGACATCGAGAGATACCATGATTTCAACGCTGCCAGAAAGTTCAACTAAATGTACTTCAACGCCATGCTGAGCTAACCAGTCACGAGTGATTTTAGGAAAACTCGTAGCAACTCTCCGGCCATGCAAATCTTTAGGTGATACGATCTCTGCATGGTCTGGCACACAAAGAGCCAACCGGCAGCTACCTACACCAAGAGAAAGTCTTTCAATAAGATCGACTCCTGCTTCAGCAACAAGATCAGCACCAGTAATACCAAGATCGATAGCGCCCTCTGCTGTGAGGATAGGGATGTCATCAGTTCGCAGAAAAACGATTTCAACCGGGACATCCCGGCACCGAGCAAACAACGAACGAGACACACGGCGAAACGAAAGACCTGCATCATGGAGCAGTTCAGCGACCACTTCTGACAGTCGCCCTTTACTCGGAATACCAATACGAAGCAGGCGTTCTACGTCTTCTGATCTAGATTTCTTCATACTTTCTCTACTTGCGTGGAACTTCGACATAAAATTGTAGCCACAATACTGCTACTCCCTCGATGCCTTTTCATCAATTCCTGAAACACCAAAACGTCCGGCCAATGTCGTTTCTACTTGCTTTAGAGTTAAATCGCGACATGCCAACAACACCATAGCATGATAAAACAGATCTGCTGCCTCTGAGACAACTCGCTCATCGGACTCGTTCATGGCCGCCTCAACAAGTTCACCAGCTTCCTCAGTAACTTTCGACCCAATCTTTACAACACCTGCAGTAAGAAGCTTACTTGTGTACGATTTCTCTGAACTTGATGTTTTACGACTTACAATAATACTCTCAAGTTGCCCAAAAATCCTGCCAACTGATTGGTCATCGAACTGGTTCGGACTGCCTGATTTCATTACTACTGGTTCTCCAAAAGATCCTTTTACCGCATACTTCAATCTTTAACTGTACCATGTGATGCACCCCCTCGACACCAAAGCTTCAATGTCAGCATCAATGCCTGAATTAGCAAGTGATTGCATAATCCTTACAGGCCCAACCGCATCAGGTAAAACTGCTTTAGGAATTCATCTGGCACGACGACTTAACGCCGACATTCTTAGTGCTGATTCAGTTGCAGTATACCGGGGCTTGGATATCGGTTCAGCAAAACCGACTTTGCAAGAACAGGCCGAGTCACCTCATCATCTCCTTGATCTCGTAGACCCTGCAACAGCTTTCACTGTCTCGGACTGGCTTCTTGCAGCACGCACGGTGATTCAGGATTGTCGCAATCGTGGTCGACGAATTCTTGTCGTTGGGGGCACTCCACTATACCTTCGATGCCTGCGAGATGGCCTCGATGACTTTGCCCCAGTAAACCATGCACTGCGGCATACTCTAAATGACGAGCTCAACCGCCTTGGTCCCGAGGCATTCCATAAGAAACTCGCACAAAGCCGCCCAGATCTTGCTGCAACAATTCATCCCAATGACTCAAAACGTATTATCCGTGCTCTTGAAATCATGCAAACCGCCGGAACTAATCACAAGCGATCTTGGACTCCGGCAGACGATTCAAAAACACAGCTTTTTCCATGTCCTATACTCGTCATCGATCACCCGCGGACAATACTCAACAGCCAAATCAACCAGCGTGTCGAAGCCATGTTCGAGTCCGGTATCATAGAAGAGACTGAAGCTGCTGAAAAACATTTTGGCATTGGTACCACAGCAGCGCAAGCTGCTGGCTACAAAGAATCCCTCGCATTCATCAGGGGTGAAATCACTAAGCAGGAAGCTATCTCAAAAACAAAACAGCGGACCCGTCAGCTAGCAAAACGTCAACGAACCTGGTTCCGAAGTTTTCCTGATGCCGTCTGGCTCTCCGCGTGACCATCCGAGCTTCATAATAATCTGATTGGCATTGCGCAAATCTCGTGCCAGACGACTTTCTGTGCTAGCACAGAAAGTGCTAGCACATTATCTTGTGGTTGAAGGTGTCACCAACCACAAAATCGAAAAAGTCCTTGTCTTGTTTTTCAGGAGCCATATCTTCACGCCGCAGGGTTCGAAGTTGCCACTCAAGGACGAGTGGCACGGACACTCAAAAGAGTTGCTCGAAGAAGGAACTTTCATGGCAGCCAAACCGGTAATCGGAATCAATATGGACTTTCGCTCTAGTTGTAAAGAGCACGCCTCACTTTCATTCATAGCTGCAGGCTATTATGAGAATATTATTCAATCAGGAGGCATCCCGCTTGTCCTGCCCCCTCTCGAGGATGAAGATGATCTCGTGAGAGTACTCGACACTCTGGATGGGGTTGTCCTAATCGGGGGCGCAGATCTTAATCCCCAGCGAGATGGTTATATGCCACACCCTGCAGTTCGTAATATGGACCACAGGCGTGAAGACTTTGATCGAATGTTGGTAAAGCAGGTCTGCGCAAGACATCTACCAGTGCTCGCCATAGGATGTGGGATGCAACTTCTCAATGTTACCGAGGGCGGCACACTCTACCTTCATCTTCCTGAGGATCTACCTCAAGCGATCCCACACAAAGACCCACTCGACACTGCTCACCGTCATGGACTTCTTGTAGAACCAGATTCTGCAATGGAACGCGTTTATGGCGATGGTGAAATTCGTGTAAATAGCATGCACCACATGGCCATCGATGATCTTGCGTCTGGATTCCGGATAACTGCTCGATCTCCAGATGGAGTCATTGAGGCGATTGAAAGTGATATTGAAGGTTGGCTTGCAATTGGTACACAATTTCACCCAGAAGCCGATTCCGCATCTGCTCTTGATGCGAAGATTTTTGAGGAATTTGTTGTAGGGATTACTGGAGAAATACCAGCGATGCGTCTGGTAGCCTGATCGAACAAGATGCTTTTCGTAGCGGCTTGATCAAGATCTTATAATTGAGCCCGCCGATGAACTTTTCGTCGGCGGGCCTTTTATTGCCGGGCCAGCAAACACTTTTGCTTTCAATCCCCCCCTGCAGGTCGCACTGTCGCTGCAGATGGGACAACCTGCCCCTAAAACATTCTTTCATGCCTGCATGGATCCTCATTCAGCAGTACGATTACCTTAGCCCTTTTATCGATCGTTGATCCTCCGTCACAAATTCATCAACTGCGGCTTTGACAAATTCCTGTTGTTTGTTTTCATAATTCTCTTTTTTCGTTTTAAACATGCTGACTGATTACGACCTACATCTCCTTGGTGAAGGAAAACACTGGAAAAGCTACGACAAGCTAGGAGCACAACTATGCACGCTTGATGGCAATCAAGGCGTCCATTTTGCGATCTGGGCACCAAATGCCCAGACGGTGAGTGTCGTTGGTGACTTCAACAACTGGGCTGGCCATTCCCATACGATGTCCAAGCTGACTCCATCTGGAATCTGGCACCTATTTGTATCTGGTGTAAAGCCTGGCAATGCCTATAAATTTCGCGTCCAAACTACCGAGGGCACTATTGACCGTGCTGACCCCTACGGTTATTCGGCAGAGATGCCCCCACAGACTGCTTCTCTTGTCACAGACTTACGCGATTACGCCTGGCGAGACACTCAATGGATGGAACAAAGGCTACGACGAGACTGGTTTAGTGAGCCAATATCAATCTATGAAATTCACCTCGGCAGCTGGAAGCGACCGGCAGAGACCCCACATCGCTGGCTAACCTATGACGAACTTGCACGGGAACTTATTCCTTACTGCATCGACATGGGTTTTACCCATGTCGAGTTTCTTCCACCGACAGAGCATCCCCTCTCTGCAAGCTGGGGATACCAGGCCATCGGCTTATTTGCTGCAACAAGTCGATTCGGCACGCCTCAAGATTTCATGTCGCTCATTGATAGTTTCCATCAAGCAGGTATCGGCGTAATTATTGATTGGGTACCGGCACACTTCCCAAAAGATGATCATGGGCTCAGACGCCTAGACGGCACCGCTCTCTACGAGCACGAAGACCCTCGCAAAGGTGAACACCCAGATTGGGGCACCCTTATTTTCAATTATGGTCGCAATGAAGTAACGAATTACCTCATTTCATCTGCACTGTTCTGGCTCGACTATTACCACGTTGATGGGCTGCGGGTCGATGCAGTCGCTTCGATGCTTTACCTGGATTACAGCCGTCGCGATGGAGAATGGATACCAAATGCATTCGGTGGCCGAGAGAACCTTGAAGCAATTGAATTCCTCAAGGAATTCAACGTCCAAGTGCATCACCATTTCCCTGGAACATTGACGATTGCAGAAGAATCAACGGCATGGCCCGGGGTTTCTCGCCCAACTCACACTGGTGGTCTTGGATTTAGTCTTAAGTGGAACATGGGCTGGATGAACGATACGCTGCGATTTATGCGACAAGATCCAGTGCATCGAAAGTATCATCATGACGAATTAACATTTAGTTTGATCTATGCATTCCATGAAAACTTTGTCCTTCCACTTTCTCATGACGAAGTTGTCCATGGTAAGGGCTCTCTACTCAATCAGATGCCTGGAGATCGTTGGCAGAAATTCGCAAACTTGCGGCTGCTCTATTCATTAATGTGGTTTCACCCTGGAAAAAAGCTTTTATTCATGGGTGATGAATTCGGACAGCCACAAGAATGGAACTTTGACGAAAGCCTCTCCTGGCATTTTCTTGAAGATAACCATCACAGCGGGATCTCTCAGACGGTAGCAGAACTCAACACACTTCTACGACAGGAGCCGGCGCTTCATCAAATAGATTTCGATGGGCAAGGGTTCGAATGGATTGATTGCCAGAATTGGAACGAAAGTATCATTAGTTTTCTGAGGAAAGGTGTCGCTCAAAATGACACCCTGGCCATTGTTTACAATTTCACACCCGTGCCTCGACGAGACTACAGAGTGGGGGTGCCTCTCGCTGACTACTACACTGAAATTTTCAACAGCGATGCTGCCCACCTCGGTGGCAGCAATATTCTCAATGAGAATCGACTACCCTGCGAGTCAATCGCCTGCCACGGCCGCAAGCATTCGGTCTCACTTACGGTACCTCCACTCGCAGCCATCGCCCTGAAGCCCTCGGCCGTGCCGCACACGCAATAAAGGAATGGCCCGAGAGCCAGATTTCTACCCTAAGCACCTGAAAGTCTTCAAGACACTTACGTGAAGATATTTTTACCGCTACCGTGGAAGTCTCGGATCACGAATCCAAGTGAGTTCTAAATCTTTTTCCAGGCTCGCGATCCAATCCATAAACACCTCAGCAAACGCTGTCTGAGCAACCATGGACAATCGCCTCTGATCACCAAGCACTCCCTCAAATCGCTTTTGTAGCTCTTCATCTGCTGGCTTATATTCAAGCAAGCGGATTACATAACAGATTGTTTTTGGTTCATTAAAAGCGGTAACGCTCTGGCCTTCGGCAATCGAAAAAATCTTCTGCATCATTTTGTTGCCCGGCATTACGAGACCTTCTGGCGATGACAAAACTGGTGCCCCGTTTACACCAACATCTCCCTGCGTAAGCCACGTGAAGGGACCAATCTCTTTCACTTGCTCAAATTCTGACTCTGACAGAGCCTCTTTGAAACTTTTGCCACCTGTTTTATCAACAAGTGCAGTTGCTTCCTTTAAGGCAATGGGACGAGCTTCAACAATTCGCCACGCTTTTTCAACATTACTACGAGCCTCAGCGAAAGTCGGGACACGTTCTTCTTTGTCACCCTGCTTCCATGAGAAGTACCTGTTCCCTTCAGCATCACGCGACGTCACCGGACGCAGCGTAATCGTTCCATCGCCAAACATCGTCTCCAGCCATCGCTGCTGACGAATTCCAAACCGACTCGATGGATCTGGCACAAACTCAAAACTGCTACCTATGCCCCCACCACCAGC
>PKCL01000473.1 GCA_002862165.1 Planctomycetaceae bacterium | reverse complement strand
ACTTATTTCATGCTGATAGACCGCTACTTACTACGAGCGCAGTTTCAAGCATTCTGTATTGTTTTTATAAGCCTTGCCGGCCTGACATTTGTCATTGACGCATTCACAAATCTTGAAGAATTTGCAATCCATGCTGAAAAAACAGGTGGTCTAGCCAAGGTGTTAGGCACGTATTACGGCTATCGACTCATCTCCTTCTTCGACGCGACCAGCCCAATTATTTCACTAGCAAGTGGAATGTTCGCCTTATCATGGCTTGAACGTCATAATGAATTGACTGCGCTTCTCGCAGCTGGCGTTACTCGGTGGCGGATTGCAAAACCAGCAATTCTTTTCACACTATTTGTAAGTTTACTTGCGATTGGTAACCGAGAGTTTGTACTACCCTCGATACGATTCGCAATCTCGCGCAATGCTCAAGATCTTGATGGGCAGACTCAGAAAAACTTCGAGGCTCGATACGACCATCAGACGGAGATTCTATTTCGCGGAAAATCATTTCAAGAGGCTTCACGACGCATAGACTCTCCGAGTTTGCTCATGCCACCATTACTCGCTGAATTTGGTCCGCAGATCGATGCTTCTGGAGCCGTCTGGAAACCCGCAGCCACGGAACATCCCGCAGGATATCTTCTCTCTGGAATAACTGGGCCTCCCGACATTGATTCTTTACCATCGCTAAAGCTTCGCGATAAAATAATAATTTATACTGCTCAAAACTCACCTTGGCTAAAACCAAATGAATGTTTTGTAACAAGTGGAGTACGTTTTGAGCAAATGATAGGATCGAGTAATTGGAGCCTTTATTCATCGACCGTCAATCTGATCTATGCAATTTCGAACCCGAGCTTAGGGGTCGGTGCTGACGTTCCCTTACGTGTCCATGCTCGTTTTGTTACTCCTTTTCTTGACATCTCTCTCGTTCTACTAGGGATACCACTTGTACTTGGCCCAAGTCGTCGAGGTGTCTTCGTAGCCGTTGGGCTCTGCGTTTTAACGACTGTAGTGTTTTTTCTAACGATAATAGGTTTTCATGCATTAGCCACGAGTTATATCCTCGGTCCTTCGTTAGCCGCATGGGCTCCTCTTATGGTGATGGCTCCACTTGCCGCTTGGCGAGCACAGCCAATGTGGGAATAAAAACGTGCGAGCCAACATTTTCTGCGTTCTGCATGTTGCAAGTAGCAAATCTTTCCCGAACCTTTTGTTTTAGCCAAACCTTTTTGCTCGACCCGAACCACCCTTTCTGCCGATAATCTCAGAAGATGAGGTGGAAGCCTCTCTTCAGTATCAACGCAGGCGTAATACTGAGAATTTATTTGGCAAAGGAGTGCCTTACTTATGTGGATTAACACCACACGTTTTGGACGTATCGATGTTGATGCAGCAGACCTGCTTACTTTTCAAAGTGGCCTGCCTGGTCTGGAGCAATGCCGAGAATGGGCTCTGCTTGCAGACGCCGACAATGATGCGCTCGGCTGGCTCCAATGCACGACACGTGATGACATTGCTATCGCAGTCGTTAGCCCAAGACGCTTTGTGCCCCACTACCAGGTTCGAATACCCAGAAGTGAACTTACTCCATTACGGTTGCACGATATTTGCCACGCCCAGCTTGTGGTAGTCGTCAGTAAAAACAACAAAGGTCTTACACTCAATTTGAAAGCTCCAATCGTCATAAACCTTGAAGACCGCACAGGCCGACAAGTTGTTGCGAACGGAGACTTATCTTTGAATCAACAACTAGATCACACCCTAGCCACGCTCAAAAAGAGTGCATAATTCGATGTTAGCTGGACACTTGGAATACCAGCTTGGATATACATCAGGAAGGAACCAACGATGCTCGTACTCTCCAGACAACGTGATGAAAGCATAATGATTGGTGACAATATTGTTGTCACCATCGTAGATATTCGTGGAGACAAGGTACGACTTGGGATCAATGCACCTTCAGAAATACCTGTACATCGACAAGAAGTCTACGAAGCAATTCAGCGAGAAAACATTCGAGCTGCGAGTTTAGCACCTGAAGAAACTAGAGACCTTGGCGACCTCACGTCAAAATAAGTCCTTCAGGGGTAGTATCCCGCTGCTCGTATTGACTGAAAATATTGGTGCTTGATATCCTCTGTCCGCGGACAAGCACTTTATTTTTTGCAACAAGTGTATATCGTATTCCAGATCTCTCTTGCTCACACCTGAGACTACAGCTGTAACTCGGCTAGGGCCTTAGAAAATACTCGGGCTCATTTCCAGGACGCCACTTGATATTGCAGCCGATGCTAGGACGTTGGGGCTCTGGTATCGGCTGTGATCCAAGTAACCCATCAATAGCTTTCCGAAGATCTTCACCTGTAACAGGTACACCACTGTCCGGCCGACTACTATCGAGTTGCCCACGATAAACAAGCTTCCTGTTGCTATCAAAGAGATAGAAGTCCGGTGTACAAGCTGCACCATAAGCTTTTGCAACCTCTTGAGTCTCATCAAATAAATATGCAAAAGGATAACCACGCTGCTCACTTTCATGAACCATCTGCTCTGGTGAGTCTGCTGGGTGTGCCGAGACATCATTTGAATTTATAGCAACCATCCCAATCCCTTTTGACATGTAATCCTGCCCTATCACAGACAATTGAGCGGCTACATGTTTGACAAATGGACAGTGATTACAAATAAACATTAAAACCGTTCCCCGCTCCCCCGCAACATCCGCAAAAGAAAGCGTTCGCCCATCCGTATTAATCAGTGAGAAATCTTTTGCATCCGTACCAAGCGGAAGCATCGTACTCGGAGTGCGAACCATGTTATTTTCCTTGTAAAGAGTTCCAGAAACAATGAGCGAACTAATGTGTTATTGGCAATTCACCTTAAAAAGCCGGCATGCGTTAGCCGTGGTTGCAGCCGCAAGAACTTCGAGCGTCTCCCCACGAATATTTGCGAGACAATGAGCGGTATGCACTACATGAGACGGCTCATTTCGTTTGCCTCGCAATGGCTCAGGAGACAAGAAGGGGCTGTCCGTCTCAACAAGCAAACGGTTGAGCGGCACCGTTTTAGCTACTTCACGCAATGTTTCTGCTGAACGAAATGTCACCATTCCTGCAAAGCCTAAGAAAAATCCGAGTCCAATAGCTTCTGCTGCTTCTTCAGCGGTGCCAGAAAAAGCGTGCAGCACACCAGTCGTCGGGGCTTTCTGAACTGCTTTTGTAAGGATGTCGAGTACATCCCGAATGCTATTACGCGTATGAATTATCAATGGCAGTCCCGTCGACTGTGATAACGCTATATGGCGTTCAAAAAATAACGTTTGTGATTCTCTTGAGGCAACAGCGCGAAACCAGTCTAAGCCAGTTTCTCCTACTGCTATGACTTTTCCTGAATCAATGAGGCTGCGGACGCGACTCCACTCTTCTTCATCAACGTCGTCCGCGTCATTGGGATGAACGCCCGCAGCGCAAAAAACACCTTCTTCTTTTTCACTTAAGCGGACAGCAGCCTCACTATCAGCCGCGCGTGTACCAACAACTGTCATCCTTGAAACACCTACAGCACGAGCACGTGCAATAACATCCTCGATATCTCCGCCATACCGCATTGGATCTATGTGACAATGGCTATCAAAAAATTCTACATGTGACAAGAGATGAACGCCTTATGCCATGGTGAAATAATTTTGCAAAGCAAGCAGTTTATTTTTCACAATCATCAAACTACATCCTTAGGACCCGACCGTTGCTGCCTTTTTTTTGAGCCGGCTATCTTCTTGCCCGAGCGTGTCAAGATGCCCCTCAACTGATGCAATCACTTCCCTGACAAGCTCTGCTGCTTTATCATCCCCGCTCACTCTGCGGCCAACAACCTCATCTGCTCGATCACGTAGATCAATGAGAGCATTTTTCCTCTTTTCAAGATCAGTGATAAGTTTCGGAAGTAGAAAACCAAGATCAACATCATGCCAACCCGTGAATGCCAACGGATAAAATGTACGAGGGAGTTCTGCTTGTTCAGCGACTAGAATCGTTTCAGCTCGGTCAATAAAATTCCGATGATCCGAAACAACATCAACCAGAGCGAGCTTCAACTGCTCGTCTCCACGGTATGACCAAATATTTGAATCAGAAAGATACAATAATGGAGATTGGCGGAACAGTCGCACGAGGCGACAAAGAACTGCCTCTTCATTATGCTTTGAAGTCATACTTTTAAAATCCCTAAAAGCTATCTCTCGATGAATCTGCAAAAAAAGGTATTACGATGCAATCGCACCTGCTAAGTGGGCGGCCGCGTATAGTCCTGACCAAAAAACACCGAATACTACAACCGGTATAACGAGACCGGTAATCATCGCTCCAGAAATTGAAACAAAAGGAAATGGTTCTGAAACACGGTCCTCTGGTATTGGGTCGAATGTCATCACTTTAAGCACTCGGAGATAGTAGAAGAGGCTTATTACCGTATTCAATCCACCAATAGCCAGCAGGCTAAGCATGAGAGGGCTCTCAGCACCTGTTGTGATTGCATCGACAAGTGAAGAAAAAACAAGAAACTTTGCAACAAATCCGGCCAGCGGTGGCAGACCAATGAGACTCACAAGAACCACTGCCATTGCAACAACCACACCAGGGTTCACTCGTATCAAACCTGCGTAAGCTGAGATCTCTTCACTTTTCAGTCGATTCCGAAGGAGCGCCACGATACCGAAGGCTCCAAGATTCATGAACAGATACGTTGCAAGATAAAACGCAACGGCTGTCACCGCGTCACGTGCTCCCTCAGGGGAAATAGTCACCATTGCAACGGCTGCTGCAACAGCCATCATAAGATATCCAGCATGAGCAATCGTAGAATACGCCAACAAACGCTTCATATTTGTTTGCCCGTAGGCAGCTAAATTACCAAATGTGCAAGTTACTGCAGCTAGAAGACCAATGACATAGACAACAAAATGTCGGGAATCTGCAAGTGCAGCAAGGTTTCCAGACATGCCGACAGCAGCACCGCTTTCCGGCATTGAAAAGGCAAAAGCCACTCGGACCAACAAAGCAACTGCTGCCGCCTTACTCGCCACAGATAGAAAAGCGCCTACCTCGGCAGCTGCACCTTCAAAAACGTCCGGGCACCAAAAATGAAAAGGCACAGCAGAGAGCTTAAATGCCAAACCAACTGAAAGCATGAGCCCCCCGAGACAAAGCACCATTGTACTTCCACTCGTACCACCCGCTGCAAGAACCCTAGAAATTTCAACAGAGATGTCCGGAAAGACAAGCGTTCCTAGCACTCCAGAAATCAAACTAATTCCATAAAGCATGACACCGGCAGTACCAGCACCATAGACGGCATACTTCAAAGCCGCTTCAGAACTTGCAGGCCTACCTTTGAGCATCCCGGCTAACACGTATGAAGGCACACTTGCCATCTCTACTGCCATGAAAACCATGAGTAGATTATTGGCTGAAACCATGAGGCACATGCCGAGTGAACTTCCAAGTACAAGTGAGTAGAAGTCCGCTCCATCTTCTCTGTCCGGAATTCCTGACAATTTCGTCAAAATAATATAGAGAATCAAAAAACCAGCCAGAACGAGGCGAAGAAAAGCAGTGAAGGAATCAAAAACAAGCAGTCCACCAAATAGTTCCTGCCGCATCGCAGACGTCGAAAGCAGAGATTCGCCAACCTGATTTCCAATGCCAATGAAATCTACGTAGGCAAACCATGCTGCAAAGCACACGCCACCAAGAGCGATCCCACCAGAGTCCACATATCTCAATAGAGGCAGCATTCTGCACAGCAGCAGCAGAACAATTGTTGCAACGAAACATAGTTCAGGACGAAAAAGAGGCACTGAGATACTAACAGTATCAATAAAGAGATCGTTCAGCAGTGTGCCAGCGTTCAACTCAGGGGTCACCAAAAGTTCCTTTCCTTCAACATAGCTTCCAGACGTATTGATCTAATCCTGAGCCCAACGAGAGGCAATTTCATCACTCATACTTTGAACACCCCTTGCCACATCATGACCATCTGACAATTTCTGTTCAGCCTCGGCAACAATCATTTTTCGTGCCCCGTCGTGCACATCTCGCGTCCAATTTGCAAGAGTTTCGACTTGCTGGTTTACAGAAGGGGTCACGTATTGGAAAAGTATTTGAGGCGCAACTCCGAAAAGAATCGCCAAGAAAACGAGTGGGGTAGCAATTGATAGTTCACGCGGAGTAATGGGCTTTAGTGCATCTTCATGAGGACCACGGTACTCGGCTCCAAGATAAACTCTTTGTATAGCCCATAGGATATACGCCGCTGTAAGAATTACCGTAAATGCTGAAATAACGGCAAGCATTCTGCTGTAATTCCAACTCGAGAGAGTAACTAAGACTTCTCCGATAAACCCACAGAGCCCAGGCAGACCCAGACCCGCAAAGAAAACAGCGATCGCGAGCCCGCTATACACAGGCATCTTACTGAAGATCCCACCAAACTCATTGAGGTTCCTATGATGCACACGGTCATAGAGCACGCCCACCATAAAGAACATACCTGCGGAGCTGATTCCGTGGGCAAGCATTTGAAACATCGCCCCGTTCACACCCTGTGCCCAGAAGTCCCAACGATACTCTTGGCCTCCAACAGCACTCCACACGCCAAGACCGAGCATGACATATCCCATATGACTCACCGAACTGTACGCAACCATCCTCTTAAAGTCAGTTTGCGCAAGTGCAGCAAAAGCGCCATACACCATCGAGACAACACCCAGACCGCAAACCAACCAAGCTAAAGACAATCCTGCACCAGGACAAATTGGATAACAAATACGCAGAATTCCATATCCGCCAAGCTTCAATAAGACACCTGCCAAGATCATCGATATCGGCGTTGGCGCTTCAACATGTGCATCGGGTAGCCAAGTGTGCACCGGTACGACCGGTACTTTGATTACAAAACCGATCAGCAGAAGCAAGAAAGCCCATGTTTCAAGGCTCATTCCCAGCCAGACCGTCGTTGCTGCAAATGGAGAATTTGGCAATTGCCCGACCGCAGCCAGCGCCATGAGATTGAATGTATGTATGGCACTCTCTGCAGACCGTATCGATGAAATTTCTTGAGCTGCAACTGCAGGCTGCACAACATGCGTTGCGATAAGTTGCTCATCTGAAAGCAACCGGACGTCACTTGTGAAATAAAGCATCAGAATTGCTATCAGCATAAGAACGCTACCGAATAGCGTGTAAAGGAAAAACTTGATAGCCGCATACTCACGTCTTGGCCCACCCCAAACACCGATGAGGAAATACATGGGCAGGAGCATGACTTCCCAAAAAACATAGAACAAAAAGAAGTCCAGTGAAACGAAGACACCGAGCATGCCAGTTTCAAGTAAAAGGAATAGCACATGATATGCCTTCACGTGCTTCTTGATTGGCCAACTTGCTGCTATTGCCAACATTGAAATAAACGTTGTCAAAACCACGAGGGGCAAGCTAATTCCATCAACACCCAGCAAGTACTCGATCCCAAAGGACTCAATCCAGGGAAGCTTTACAACACCCTGCATTTCTGGCTGTCCAACTACAAACTGCCCTGCCCCTGCAGTGCCAAAGAACTGTGGAACAGCAACCCACAACGACAGCAGGAAAACAATAGCTGTAGTTGCAAAGGTAATCCACCGAATTATTTCCTCACGAGCTTTTGGGAAAATCGGTAATGATAAACCTGCTGCCACGAGGGCAGGTAAAAATACAATCAGTGTAAGTGGCCAGAAGGCGGGGTTCTCAGCGGGTGCCATGAGTTATTCCATAAACGGCTGGGGGGATTTAACCAGCAACTGAAGTCCTAAACAAAAGCGTTGCAAGAACAAAAATTGCGACGGTACCAACAACAATAAACATTACATACTGACGAAGATTACCTGTTTGCATGCGCTTCAATTCAAGCCCAGCCTTCCACGTAGCCCTACCAGCTAAATTTACTATGCCATCAACAACGACTCGGTCGAACCAAGCATCTACGCTAGCGACACGCTTGGCAGTCCATGCAAGTACATTAATGAACCGATCGATCACCTGAGTATCAATAGCGCTGATGAACCGTGCCGCGCCAAGCGTTGGAAGCACGAAAATTCCATGATACAGTTCATCGACATACCACCGATTCACCAAAAAGGTGTAGATCGGGCGAGCAGCGTGAGCTACTGCAACCGGTGAAATAAGTGGCTTAAAGTACATGACACCCGCAAGGAGAACGCCGGCTAGTGCTGTTGCAAACGCCGTGAGCGTCGCCGTCACATGTATTGCACCAGCATGACTTTCATGCTCTGCAGGTACCGTTAGAGTTCCAAATATACCTGCAGTCGTCGTGGTTTCTGCAGTGCCCGCCGGACGTGACTGCTCGATCAGACTTTCAACGCCAAGACCACCTGGCAATGCCCAGCCGGCAACAACAGCAAAAATAGCTAGCGCGACAAGTGGAACTGTCATGACACGGGGCGACTCGTGCGCATGCTTAAAAACATGTTCATCCCGCGGTGCACCAGCAAATGTCATAAACCACAGGCGGAACATATAAAAAGCGGTAATAAATGCACCGCCTGCAACAGCAACGTAGAGAATCGAATGTTGTGGATTTGTTCGAGAAAAGAGTAGGGCTTGAGCGAGTATTGCATCTTTCGAATAGTAACCACTAAGACCCAAGACAAACGGGACTCCTGCACCAATGATTGCAAGGCATCCTATGAGCATAGTCCATGCTGTGTACGGCATGACTTTCAAAAGCCCACCCATCTTCCGCATGTCATTTGTGTGACATGCATGAATGACCGACCCTGAACAAAGAAAAAGAAGGCTCTTGAAAAATGCATGCGTAATCAGATGAAATAAACCAGCAACCCATCCACCAACGCCTAACGCGAGCATCATGTAGCCAAGTTGACTTACTGTGGAGTAGGCGAGCACACGCTTGATATCAGTAGCAGTTACAGCAATTGTTGCCGCAATGAACAAAGTCAGACCACCGGTGTATGCTATGACCAACAACACATCGGGGGTAAGCACAGGAAAGAAACGCCCAACGAGATAGACACCCGCAGCCACCATTGTTGCGGAGTGCACAAGTGCTGAAACAGGCGTCGGGCCCTCCATTGCATCTGGCAACCAAACAAAGAGTGGGACCTGCGCGCTTTTTCCGACACAACCGCAGAAAATCCCAATTCCCGCGACAAACAGCAACCATTTACCGTAACCCTGCTCACGCCATCCTGGTACAGAAGCAGCAACTTTACGACGCAACTCACTTCGACTTGGGTTGGAAGCAGCCATCTTCTCGATCTGATCAGCCGCCGCAAAAGCCACTAAGCCATCCGGCACTTGCTGCTCGTGATGGTTTTCAGCAGGACGAACCAGCTCAAACAAGCCTTGTTCGACCTGTCCTGTGGCTGAACTTACGCTGTCACCGAAGTGCAATGTTCCGAGACCACCCCAAAGTGCCATAAGGCCTATAAGCATGCCAAAGTCACCTACACGATTCACGATAAATGCTTTATTGGCAGCCGTTGATGCTGAGTGACGTTCAAAATAGAAGCCGATGAGAAACCAAGAGCAGATACCGACCAATTCCCAGAAAATAAAGACCATCGCAAGGTTACCGGCAATTACTATCCCCAACATTGAAAAGCAGAACAGGGAAAGTGCTTGGAAGAAACGATGGAAACGACCCTCTCGATGAAGTGACTCGCCTGTTTCAAGTTGAACTTCTGAGTCGGTCACATCATGAAGTTCATCATGCATATATCCAGCAGCATAGACATGGATGCACGTTGCAATGAAAGTCACTACAACAAACATCAAGACAGTGATCGAGTCGATGTACCAGCCGATAGACAACCGAAGTGCCCCACTTGCATAGAGTGTGTACCAGTCTCCGGAGTACGAGATTGGTGCACTGACTTCTCCATGACCACTTGCATGACCACTTGCATGACCCGCACTATCACCCACTGCATCACTGTGAGCGGGCGATCGATGAGACGCAGGCCAGATACCGGGCGATTGCCCAGCGTCATGCGACTGGATAGAAGCGTGGTTATCGTCATGATGCTCAGACCGAACTGGGTGGCCAGCCAGCGTCCAGGAAACCAAAGCAATCAGGGACAGAAGCAACGAGGCACCGATTGCTGTCGTCGCAACCGTGGCCGCACCTTTTCCATGAGCCCCCATACGGGGCCCAAAAAATAGGATCGCCACAAATGACACAAGTGGAATCAGCCAAGCAATTCCAAGCAAAATTGGCAAAAGTTGTGCGGCAGCCATGCTTTTATTTCGTGATATCCATTTATCCGTGCAAATCATCCGCGCGATCAACGTCGACCGTCGCGTGGTTGTTATAAAAATTAAGCGTAATCGCTAGTGCGACAGCTGCTTCGGCTGCTGCTAACAAAATAACAAATAGAGCCATCACTTCTCCATCAAGCCCAAGTGGTGATCTTCCATCAGCAGCAAGGTAGTTCGAGCCGAAGGCTACGAAGTTGAGATTTGCGCCGTTTAAAACGAGTTCTATCCCCATAAGAACGCCTAGAGCATTTCGCTTGACTGCCATGCAAACGACACCACAGCAGAACATTATTGCTCCAACGACGAGATAATGAGAAACGCTCGCGACCCCAAGTAAAGCCAACATCATTCGGCGCCTCCGGACAGAACAGTAGAAGGACTGTCGACCGTAGACCTAGGTTCCACTGAATCTACCGACGCCATCAAATCAACTGGACGTGGAACTCGTCGTCGCTTGGCTCTTGCCAAATATGCTGCCCCAATCAGAACAACCAAAAGATGCACTGAAACAATTTCAAATGGTAGAAGATAACCACCCTTAGCATCCAGTAAATTCGCTTCGGCGCTTTGATCCACACGGACTCCAACCAGCGCCATACCAAGCGGCGTGGCTGTAGGCGCAGAAACAATACCCTGCCCAGATTTTTGCCAAGACTCAATCGAAAATGCAGCCTGCACAAGAACTGCAAGAAGAGCCGCCGCAAGGATACCTGCAAGCACTCGATCACCCGCCGGTGTTCGAAGAGCAACTAATTGCGTTTGAGCCGTCAACATAACGCCGAAAACAAGGAGCACCAGTGTTCCCCCGACGTAGATCATTAACTGCATTGCACCAATAAATTCGGCACCGGCGAGAAAAAAAAGCCCTGCTGTCGCCCCCAACGAAAGGATCAGATGTAGTGCCATGCGAACAACATTATCTGTGAGCACGACCATCAAAGCCGCAATACAAGCAATTGCAGCAAAAAGCAGAAAGAAAAATCCGTGCCAATCTATCAATGCAAAAAGACTCAGTGAAATACTGAAAGCATCTTGGTTCATCGCGACACCTCAGAAATATGGCGCGATAAATTTTTTAGGCTTAATGACTCATCCTCGGCGGACTCTTTGCGATAGCTTTGCTCGAGCCATCCTTCCCGGACGCCGGCCGCAGCACGGAAGCTTCCTGGGACGAGCCCACCGGGCAGGAACAACTGCCACAGCATGACACCGAGAAACATGGCGGCCGCTATCGGAGTGCAATATTTTAAACATGTTGTCATCACTTGATCGATACGAAGTCTTGGTAGCGTCCAACGAATCCACATCATAAGCAGGACACCTGCTGTAGCTTTAAGAAAGAGGTTCATACAACCGATGAACCGAAGTGCAAAAGGAGCGTTTGCTGCTACACCGTCACTAAACCCAAGTAGCTCTGAAACTGGGACTGGACCATTCCAGCCTCCTAGAAAAAGAATTGCAGCAAGTGCACTTACGAGAAACATGGAGCCGTACTCCGCCATAAAGAAAAAACTCCACCGCAGGCCGGAGTATTCGGTATGAAAGCCAGCAACAAGCTCACTCTCAGCCTCAGCCAAATCAAACGGAGCTCTGTTCACACTTGCAATGGCACACGTGCAGTACACCCAAAAAATGATAAACGTAAATGGATCGTGAAAAATGAACCAATTCATCGCCCAGCCAGCTTGCTTCTCTCCAATGGTGACAAGGTCCATACTCCCTGCGAGCATGACAGGTACCACGACACACATGCCTAGTGGGACTTCATAACTCACCACTTGGGCAGCTTCCCGCATCGCACCAAATAATGACCATTTTGACGCTGACGCATAGCCAGCCAAAATAACACCAAAGACCTCTAAACCAAGTACAGCCACAACAAAAAAGACGCCAACATTAAGTCGTTGACCAACAGTGTCAAAGGCAAATGGCAAAGCAATAAATGCACAGAAAGAGGCACAAAAACTTACGTAGGGGGCAAGACGAAACAATAAAGCATCGGCACCGTCCGGCATCAAATCTTCTTTGGCTAAAAGTTTAATACCATCTGCCAGCGACTGTAACCAACCAAAACGCCCTCCTGTCCTTGTTGGGCCTAGGCGGTCTTGAATACGAGCCGCAATCTTTCTCTCTGCCCAAATAAAGACAAGTGCTCCGCCAGCAATCACGTTCAAAATCAAAAAAGCTGACAGTCCTGCTATGGCGGTCCATGCAAACCATGTTGGAAGGCCGATAGTTTCGATCAAGAATTCAGCCATATTGAGCAATCCACAGTGCGAGCATCAAACCAATAATATCTACCGTTTTCCTGCACAGAAACCTGTGTCAGATAGTGTCAATTTTTGCCCGAATTCTGCACAAACCAGCGAATTCATACAAGGGGCCCGCGCGAACCCGGGGACTCACTACCTGTCAATCTCTCCCATCACGACATCGAGACTCCCGACAACGGCTGGAACATCAGCAATCAAACAGCCACGACAGAGTTCCGGTGAAACTGCAAGGTTGGAAAACGAACTCGAGCGAGCCCGAACCCGCCATGGTATCGGAGTTCCATCTGTTACTAGATAGAAGCCCATCTGACCCTTAGGGCACTCTGTCTCAAGGTACGTATCGCCTGCGGGCAATTTTTCAGCCAACTTCAACGGCTCTCCAAGTGCACCCTTACATTGCGAATAGCGATCAATAGATTGCCGAACAAGGTCCATTGATTGGACAACTTCAAGCATCCTTACAAAAAACCGATGCCAGCAATCTCCTAATACTGCATCTTTTGGAACAGCTGGGTATTCATGATCTCGTGGATAGTGACCATTTTTCATGACTGCCACTTCAAATGCGTACCCATCATACATCGCTGTATAAATGCTCTCGCCGTCCCGCCGCAGGTCAATGTCTACGCCGCTACCTCGCAAGACAGGACCAGTGCAACCGTAGTCGATAGCCATCTCAGGGCTAAGAACACCTATCGTGGCAGTACGCTTCACAAAAATTGCATTTGTTGTCAGCAGCGTATGGTATTCCTGAATAATTGGTTCGAATTGATCGAGAAAAGCTTCACATCGTTGAAGCCAACCAGGTGGCAGGTCTGCCGTCATACCGCCAACGGTTATATAGCTGTATGTCAGCCGCGCGCCGCACACCTCCTCGTAAAGGTCGAGGATTTTCTCTCGTTCACGGAACGCATACAAGAAAGGACTGAACGTTCCTAAATCCAACCCATACGCACCCATTCCAACGAGATGACTGGCAATCCGATTGAGCTCTACGATAAGTACCCTTAGATGCCGAGCCTTTTCACTCACCTGGTAACGCAGCAATTTTTCAACAGCGAGAGACCATCCCAGATTCATATTCATGGCAGCGAGGTAATCCATACGATCTGTGTATGGAATCCACTGTCTGGCAGTCAGGTTTTCACCAATTTTCTCCGCACAACGATGCAGGTAGCCTATATGCGGTTCAAGCTCAGAAACAATTTCCCCATCAGTTCGCAATACGAGACGCAAAACCCCATGAGTACTTGGGTGCTGAGGCCCCATGTTGACTAGCATCTCGTCAGTACGAACATCGAACTCAATGATTCGTTGATCTTCATCCAGAGTTTGAACCATAGCTTCAATTACTTTCCACGTAAAAAGTTGATCTAGCGGCCACGCATGCCATGATACTCAAGCGGCATTTCGTAGTCTTTCCTAAGCGGATAACCCTCCCAATCCTCGGGACAAAGAATCCTTCGTAGGTCAGGGTGACCATTAAACTGAACACCCGAGAGATCAAACACCTCCCTCTCGTGCCAATCAGCACCACGCCACACACTGACAACACTCGACAACTCAGGTAGTTTCCC
>PKCL01000474.1 GCA_002862165.1 Planctomycetaceae bacterium | reverse complement strand
ATCTTCTCAGCAGGATCATTCGCCAGATCATAGACCTCCCAAGGACTCCACTTGGCCTTTGAAGCCTTTAGGTTACGACGTACCGCTTTCATATTGTTCATTCGCACGGCCATCTGGCCGCCATATTCAGGAAAAACCCAAAGGATTGGTGAAGGACGGGAAGAAAGAGATGCTTCCTGCTCCAAAAACTTCCACAAGGAAATTCCATCAAGATTGGGAGGTTTTTTGATCCCAGCAATGTCGCAAATTGTTGGGAAAATATCTGGAAACCATGCTGGTGCATCAATGACACGACCAGCACCAAAGTCGCCGGGAAGTCTTACGATACACGGCACACGTAAACCTCCTTCATAAACGCTTCCTTTGTAACCCCGCAGATTCAGCGTACTGTTGAAGAACAAAGCATCAACACCTCCAATATGGAAGTCAGGTTCACCACGCCCTTCGTGAGTTGTACCGTTGTCGCTTGTAAATATGATCACAGTTCGATCCATAAGGCCTGCTTTTTTTATTGCTGAAACCACTCGGCCAACATGGTCATCGAGTTCCGCAATCATTGCGGCATAACCGGCCCGTGGCCGCGGATGGGGAAGATACGCATTCCCACCACGATATGGTGCATGGTCCCAAGAATCAGGAAAGCGATTCACTGTTTCAATCGGTGGATGCATTGCAACATGTGGTTCGGTAAAGGGGCAGTAGAGAAAAAAGGCATCCTTTTTATGATCCTGAATAAACTGCTCTGCTTCAGCGACAATCGGTCGTGATGCATACGTCTCTGCGATCCAGTCTTCCATCCGCACTTCGCCCTCTGGCTGCTTCTTATGACCCGGTATTGGATGGTCATTAATGTGCACTTTTTCTGCATTCCGCCAAAGGCTTTCTGGGTAAAAACTATGTGCTACAGCCTGGCAGTTATATCCAAAAAAAAGATCAAAACCTTGGTTGTTTGGGTCACCCGTACTCCCAACAGGCCCGAGTCCCCATTTACCCATCGCACCGGTCCTATATCCTGCTTGCTGCAATAATTTAGGGAACGTAATTGTCTCAAGTCGTATGGGATATTGACCTTCCTTAAATTCAGGAAAAGCTTTTTTTGCTTGAAGATTTCCACGAATTTCTGCATGCCCTAGATGTAACCCGGTCATAAGAACACATCTTGATGGTGCACATACTGGTGCACCGGCATAAAACTGAGAAAATCTCTGACCGTTCGCTGCGAGCTGGTCAATATTTGGCGTTGGAATTTTCTGCTGACCGTAACATCCAAGTTCTCCCCATCCCAAATCATCAGCAACTATGAGTACCACGTTAAGACTTTCGGCTTTACTCTGGGAATACAAGAGAGCACCCAGTAAGCAACAGAGAATTAATCGATAGAAAGTTTTCATTTGACTCCCTCAGCACTACTGATTTGTATAACGCACGATACAATTTCTTGAGACCGTTCAAAAAACTTTTTTATTACAACAATCATTAAACAATTTTTTAGCAAAGATGAGTCTGTAAAGAGCTTACTTTTATCATCGATAGATGATCATTGTCTTCCTCTGTGAGAGACTATACTATCGGTATAAAACCAAGCCTTGCCGATGCTGGCAGCCCATTGTTTAGCCTTTCTTTATTACCCCGAAGCCAACCAAGTGGATGCCCCCTCCATGAAGCAACAACCCAACCAAGTGGTCCAGGCGGCAGTGATAATCCTTGCATAAATTGTTGGGCTCCATAATCATCAAGTTCATACGTTCCAGAAGGGCTCCAATATTGATCCCTTCGTAAGCCAAGCGCATGCGATGGGCGCCACTGCTTAGCGGGACGATAGGCAATCTCCCCGTGCCGCCCACAAGACACCTCAATCTTTCGCTCAATATCACTCGGTACTTCTTCCCAACGATTTCCATGCTGTATTCGACAACCACCGCGTGTACTTCCTACGAAATCTTTTCCTAACACCAAAGGCTCGTCTTTCATTTCTTTCTGACGAATACTTTTTTGTGCTGTCTCTCTATCTCCAGACAAACGCAAACGGACGGCATATGCCCCCGCACACCGATCACGGTGTGGATATAATCGATATCCACCCGGTGAGCGTGGTGATTGCCATTGTTGTAATTCGGCAACGTGTTCCACATGCCAACCTTCATGCGTGGCGAGAAAAGTTTCAATAACATCTTCGTTTTCAGTGGGCGCAAAAGTGCAAGTGGAATAGACAAGTCGACCACCAGGCCGAACCAGACTCGATGCTGCTGACACTATTCGGAGTTGTCGTGCTGCTGAATGGGCAATCTGACTCTCTGTAAAAGCAGCAAAAGACTGTTTACCCCGACCAACAAGCATTTGTCCGGTACATGGGGCATCAATCAGTGCTGCATCGAACTGTTGTTTCCACTGCGGACTAAATCGTTCTGGATCTTTTGATGTGATGCAGTATCGTGGAAAACCAACCCGTGCCAGATTGAACTCAAGAGCTGGTAATCGACCTCGAATCGGCTCATTGGCTAGCAGGAATCCATTGCCTGGTCCTACCTTCTCAAGGATGGCGGAAGCTTTCGCACCGGGGGCTGCACATATATCTGTAACCCATTCATGCGGTTGAACATCAAGTAGACGAAGCGCTAGCATCGAACCTGCATCCTGAACAAAATAGTCACCTGCAGCATGCTCAAGAAATCTACCTGGCTGATGTGCTTCATTACAGAAGTGCCCGGCGGCATACCACGGTACTGAGTCTGAAGAAAAAGGCAGCGACCTCTCAAGAGCTAGCCCCCTCGCCTGGGGCAACCGCATTCGTATTGCTTTTGGCGGTCGTGATTGAAGTGCCTCTGCTAACAAAAGTTGCTCATCAGAATGCAACACCTCATCAAGATTCCCAAGAAATAAAGTACTGCTTACTTGTTTCTTTAAACGGTGGTACTTTTTTTGTTTTACCATCACGCAACATTCTTCCCTGCAATCATTGTTGGTATCACAGATTTTAATCTACGGCTGGTGGAATAAAGTCTATCCGCGTAAATTTCTGAACGTTAGAGATTGTTACTGTCAAAACATCCTCCTTGACGCTTGTGATCTCCGAATTCAACACTCGCTGACATGATTCTGAACCGTCTTGGTCACTTATATTTTTTGTCATAACTTTTGCATGATAGGACTGACCACGAGCAAAGCCCTCACCACGAAAGTCAACTGCACTCTCGCCGGTATTTGAATGACGACCAGTCTGTATCGTACTAGGAACTGTGACCGTCATTTCTGTCTTTCCATTTGCTCCTGACGCATACACCAGGACCCGAAAAGATTTTTCTGTGCGATTGAAAGAAGAGACCCGGTATCGCTCGTTCCCCGTAAACCCGGGGCCAGTTACAACTATGTCATTACCAAATTCACCTGCAACCGCATGGCGGATGACTTCATTTGCACCTGCTGAAATCTGAGAAAACCAACGCCAAACATAATAGTGAAGATGATTTGGATCAGGTGGATTGATATAGTTGTCGATCGTAAAGACATCACCATCGAGTGTTTGAATCTGAAAATTATCGTCATTTCCAGCAAGCCTGATTTTTTGAGTAATGATGTCTGCACCGCCATCATTTGATGGAATTATTTTATCAGGAGCGATGATTGCCATCCGACCGTTGTAGTCTCGTCGCTTTGTTAAGCCCATTGCCCAGCCGCTTGCATTATCTGACCACGGAAACTGCATCGTATTAAGGCCCCGCTCCATGCACTGACCCATAATCGTAAGCGTACGCGCGAATGCATCCTGCTCATTCTTGAGACCATCTCCGTTCACGTCGACTGCGCTTGCTCCATCGTCCCATGAAACCCAAGACTCAGATGAAAAAACAGACTTGTGGTGATAACCAGCCTGATCAAGTTTATTTCGAACAAGTTCATAATTACCCCATACAGAAGCAACACAACTACCGTCCATTCCGCCGTATCCATCATTCTGATCCGATACATTTAAATTCAATGCATCGACACGCCGCATCAAATCATGGCTTGCAATATACCGATCGTATAACTCATTCACTCCGCGGCCACCCTTTGCCGCCAAGCCCTTCATTTGCCCACAATTCTCACATGGACTCATACCAGATGTGGAAATGAGGACAGGCAATTTTGGATCTTCTTCGTAAACCTTCCTCACTGCTTGAGCACCATTAATAAAGATTTCTTTGATCAAGAAGTTGACGTCAGCGCCTTGCATCATCGCTTGATTATTGACTTCATGAGACAATTGATAGGATTCAACGCGGCCTTTGAAATGTTTTGCGACGCGACCAACAAACGCAGGAAAAGTTCCTTGCCTTGGACGCTGACCACCACTTATCCCTGACTCAGAAGCCCACGCAGGGCAATGAAAAAATACAAATTCCACCTTGATTCCGTAGTCTCTACATGCATTGACCGCTTGCTCAATGGCCTGCAAATAACCAGATGGTTGGCTGAGATAATCTTTGTTTGCCTCAATTGGTTCGAGTGCCGACCATGCCATCCAAAACTGCACGTAACTGCTATCTCTGGCTATGATCTTCCGCTGGGAATCATAGGCATTATTTCTCGGTCGACCTGAAAAAGGCTGCCAACGAACACCGACCTGCATGTGATCGACAGTCCATTGATATTCATTATTGTTAAGTTTTTCTTCCGTCGCATTAAGACAATTTGTTTTCCCAATAATCCCGATGAACAAAAAGAAAATGATTAGATACTGCCGTTGGAGAGGAGCCATATATCGTCCTTCTAAAACATATTTGTGTGGCATCAACCGCAACACGTTTCCAATCTCCAACAAGAAACGCATGCTCTGGCTTGAAAACATATTGCAACTATCCACTGCCAAGCCGACCTATTATGACTCCAGCCCAGACGAACACTAAACCAGAAACAACCGTTCCAACAACATAGGCTCCAGCAAGAAGAGGTCTCCCCTGCTCGAAAAATTCGTAGGACTGAAATGCAAAACTTGAATAAGTCGTAAAACCACCAAGGAATCCTACTAATAATATTGTTTCACACCCTGCCGGAAAACCCATGCGACCGCGTCCAAGCGAAACGATTACACCAAAAAGAAAACTACCAATTAAGTTAACCGCCAACGTACCCCAAGGAAATTCTCGCCCACACAATCGTAAAGCGAGTATTGCAACACCCGCACGAACGAGTGTGCCAACACCTCCACCAATTGCCAACCAAATTGCATGTGAAAAAGTCATTAGCTTTACTCGTACGTCCTGATAGGAGAAGCATTTACAAGGAGTGCTTTGATCAAGCAGTAAGGGGAAAACGCCTACGTCACAGATAATGGATACTACTGCATGAGAGTAAGCATACCCACAAAGTATTCTGTCGCTCTACTTTTCATCTGATCTTTCATTACCAAATCCATTGAATGTAAGCGCCAGCCAATTCAACGCTATACTTCTTATTTGTTTCTATATTAATTCATGACATAGTCATTACAATTTTTAACTTTCACGTCGCCTTGGGAATTACATGTTCGCATGATTACCTTTGATAACAAAATTCTGTTCGTTGGCTTTGGATTCGTCGCTCGCTGTACACTTCCAATCCTTCTTCGCCATATTAAAGTTGACCCAAGACGGATAACAATTATTGATTTTTCCCCCGATAAAGAAGCTCTTCGCCCATGGACCGAACAAGGTGTACGATTTGTTCAAGAAAAGATCTGTCCAGAAAATATTGACGAAGTACTTACCCGCCACGTCGGCAAAGGTGACCTCCTCATTGATCTTGCGTGGAACATCGACTGCTGTGAGATCGTTCGCTGGTGCCATAACCACGGCACACTCTACCTCAATACATCTGTTGAACTCTGGGATCCGTATGAGCACGCAAAAGGAGCACATCCATCACACCTGACACTCTACTGGCGACATATGAATATACGTCGCATGGTCTCAGAATGGAGCGAACCCGGACCAACAGCCGTATTGGAGCACGGTGCAAATCCTGGGCTGATTAGTCACTTTACGAAGCAGGCTCTTCTTGACATCGCTGAAGCCTGCCTTGAACAACAAAAATTCTCTGGCCAGCAGGCTGAACGAATTGCCCAGTACCAAAAAGATCGCACTTTTAATCACCTTGCAAAGGAATTAGGAATAAAAGTTGTTCACTGCAGTGAACGCGATACGCAAATTTCTAATAAGCCCAAGGAAGTGAATGAATTTGTTAATACATGGAGTGTTGAAGGCTTTCGTGAAGAAGGAACAACAACAGCTGAAATGGGCTGGGGGACACATGAAAAAGAACTTCCTTCATTCGCATATGAACATGAAGATGGCCCAAAAAGCCAGATCTGTTTAGCGCGGATGGGAATGAATACATATGTCTCCAGCTGGGTTCCTGATTACACCATCACAGGCATGGTTGTTCGACACGGTGAAGCATTTACGATCACCGAGAAACTTACTGTTCGAGACAATGCTGGAGCAACAATCTATCGCCCAACTGTGCACTATGCATATTGCCCGTGCGATGCTGCTATTGCCAGCCTCTGGGAGCTTCGTGGCTACAACTACGAACTCCAACCACGGGCTCGTATCATGACCGATGAAATCACAAGCGGGGCTGACATCCTCGGTGCACTTGTTATGGGTCACCCACTTACATCCTGGTGGTGTGGTAGTGATCTTTCAATCGAAGAATCTCGGCGGCTTGTGCCTCACCAAAATGCAACGACGATGCAGGTTGCGATATCTGTAGTTGCTGCGTGCATGTGGATGATTGAAAATCCACATGAAAGTGTAAAAATGCCGGATGACCTACCGCATGACTACGTTCTTGATATCGCCAAACCGTACCTTGGAAAATTTATTTCGATAGCGTCGGATTGGACACCTAACAACAACACTTCTGAAACTTTTCGTGGATACAACAACCCTAATATTGACTCTGCTGACCCCTGGCAGTTTAAAAACTTTCTACGAACCGATGGTAAAGACTAACCGCTTTGTCTTATCAAGAAAAACCTACGCGTTCACGCACTGCATTCTTTATTTCTCTCTATGAGGCAACGTCCGAATGAATAAAAAGACCTTGCTCAACTTAGCCAAGGCTCATGGCACACCTCTGTTTGTCATTGACCATGCGGAACTACGGAAAAACTATGCACTGTTTCATAAACATTTTCCGCGAATACAGACCTACTACGCGGTCAAGGTAAATAGTGATCCCGCTGTTGTAGAAACATTTTACAAACTTGGTGGTAGTTTTGATGTCGCCAGCATGCAGGAATTTCACACCGTCTATCGTTTCATTGCCGATCTACCCTCCCAAGAACGTCAAGATTTTATTTGGGACAAAATTATTTATGCCAATCCAATCAAACCTGTTGAAACACTCCGTGAACTTGATCGTTACAAACCACTTGTAACCTACGACAACGAAGAAGAAATCAAGAAAATAGCGAAACATGCGCCAAACGCTGGGCTCGCTCTTCGGCTTCGTGTGCCGAACACAGGGTCTATGGTTGAGTTATCAAGTAAATTCGGCGCACTGCCTGGCGAAGCTGTTCAATTGATAACTCGCGCGCATGACCACGGACTTACAGTCGAAGGATTATCTTTTCACGTGGGCAGTCAGTGCACGAATCCTGAAAATTACATTCAGGCACTTCACCTTTCTGCTAGTATTTTTGCTGAGGCAAAATCACGAGGTTTTAATCTGCAGTTGCTTGATATCGGTGGTGGTTTTCCTGCTGCTTACGACAAAAGTGTGCCTAAGATTAGTTCCTTAGCAAAAAAAATAAACTACGAAATTGATCGTCTCTTCCCAAAAACAGTTGAGATTCTTGCCGAGCCAGGCCGTTTTCTTGTGGCCTCAGCGGGATCTGCTGTTTCAAAAATTATTGGAAAAGCAGTGCGTAGCGATAAACTGTGTTACTACGTTGATGACGGTGTTTACCACACCTATTCGGGCATTATTTTTGACCACTGCACCTATCGTATGAAAAGTTTTAAATCTGGACCAACTCAACTCTGTGCTGTCTTTGGCCCTACGTGCGACGCACTCGATACAATTAGCCTTGCAGAGCAACTGCCTGATCTAAAAATGGGAGACTATCTCTACAGCAATACAATCGGGGCGTATTCCGCAGCCAGTTCGACTCATTTTAATGGCTTTCCACCAGCAACGACAATTCATGTGAATCGTTAGAAAATGTCAAGTTTGATGATTACGGCCGTACCGCCTCGATAAGGTGATAACCCTTCACAAGTTCCTGCGCAACATCATTCCAAGTCCGGGGAAGCTGCTCGAGATACCAAACGGGTTGCTTTGTCACCAGAAGAAGCGTACCGCCAGGTGCGAGAGCGGCTCGAGCTGATTCAACAAACATTTCAGCGATTCGGAAGTCTGAGTAATAAGGTGGGTTTGCAAGTACGAGATCGTAGCATCCGAGATCAGGCACCGCTCCTTGAGCCTCAAGCGAAGCCGTGATGTTGAATAACTCATTTTCGGCTGCCGATTGTTGCAGGCAGCTCACAGCGCGTGCTGAGGAGTCGATTGCGTAAACATCGATTGAAGAATCCCTCGCGGCGAGACCCAAACTGACGCAGCCTGATCCACAGCCTATCTCAAGCACATGGGCACCACTAGCAAGATCCACAGCGTTGAGCAGGTGTCGTGCCGCTGGGTCAATCCGACGATGTGCGAAAACACCCGGACGAGTAATTGCTGTAAGCAAACGTTCTCCGTCACGGAACACAACCTTACTAGTAAAGTCTCTCACTTTTTTTGACGGCCGTGTCTTCTGCAGTATGTAGCACACCGTCGTCGGCTTTTCTGATGAATCAGAACGTACTCGCACCGTTTCACCAGTAGCTGCTAGCTGTGATCGTAACCATTTGTCGTTGGGATTATCTATTGCGGAAACTAAGTGGCCACCAATAGCCAACGACTGAAAGGCAGACTGCAATACGTCACGAGTAAATTCAGCTTCCCCAGATTTGAAAAAAGGCAATATTGCAAGATCATACTGACCTCCATGTGAGCTTGGCGGCGGATCGGCTTCACAATAAAGACTTAATTGTGTTGGTAGCTCCTGTAATGCCCTGACCAACAACTGCTGCTGATACTGATCATGGAACCAGAGGCTCACATTGACTTCTGGTTGCGTCTCAGCAATGGTAATCGCAGCCTGCCCCCGACCAATTGTTGTAGCTAGGACATGCTTTCCAGAAATATTTTTTGCGATTGAAGTTGCGTGAAGTTCTGCAGGCCGAGCCGGAGGTAGCGATTCAAGAAGTGTCGCCATGGTCAATAGTTTCTGTTTTGTTTCATCCATCCCCGAATACTACGAGACTTTGAATTAATCAAGTGGGAGTGGATCAAGCGTGAGCGGATCCCGAAGAGGTAAATGCTTGACATCCCCGCCAAAAAAATCTTTCATTGTTGCCCTTCCCTCAAGGTCTCCCGGGGCAATCGCTTCCCAATTACCAACAACAAGAATTGCCATCTGCGAGGGATCAAGATGCTTTTGGGCCACTCTCAACAGGTCTTCTTTTGTTACTGAACTCACTTTCTCACGAAAGTTGCGCCAATAATCTTTTGGCCGATTTGTCCACTCATCGTTTACAAAAACCTGAAGCGTCGCCGGCTTGCTCTCAAACTGACGAGGAAAAGTTTCTATGAGACCCTGCTTTGCGACCTCAATTTCTGCATCGCTCACTGGCTGATCGCGAATCAGGGCTATTTCTCCGAGAACAATTTTTGTAGCTAGTGCTACAGTCGGATTTTTGCTTTCAAATGTTGCCTGAAATGCCCCTGGATAATCGACACGTTGAGAGAGAATCGATCGAACTGAATAGGCAAGACCTTCATTACTGCGGACTTTCTGCATGAGTCTGCTTGTGAATCCACCTGCACCAAGAATCTCATTCAACAAAAGTAAGGGGATTGCATCGGGATCGTCACGAACTATTCCACGCTTACCAAGTACGACCTTCCCCTGCGGAATGTCTTTCTGAACATGATAGAGTCCGGGTACGAGCACTGCTTTTGGAATTTCTGGGCTTGCATCTACAGCCCCCGATTCCCAACCATTGAAAGCCTTTGTGAGCTTTTCCAGGATTTCTTCAATCGCAAAATCACCAGAGACGGCAACAATCATATTCCCCGGATGAATAATCTTTTGATGAATTGTTTGAAGTTGCTCTCGACGAATTGCCTCGACACTTGATGCTGTCGGCTGGCTTGCTTCGAAGTGCGTGCGGCCGTAGAGCATAGCCTTCCACTCCCGACCGAGTATTGATGAAGCATTGTCATTGCGTTGTTTTAAAGACTCAAGCAAACGTGCCTTTGCGACCTCGAGTCGCTGTTTGTCAAAAGCAGGCTTTCTTAGCATGGTTACGAACAGATTAAGACTTTCATCAAAATTATCACTCAACGAGTTCATTCGTGCTGTCGTAAAAGTGTTTCCGGCTGAGACTGAAACCTCTGTTGCAAGAAAATCGAGAGTCTCATCAAACATTCCGGGCTTCATATCGCCTGCACCACCCTCACGAACCATTCTCGCCATGACAGATGCCAGTCCTGGAGTACTCTCTGGGTCGAGTGAGTCCCCTCCTTTAAACGTAATTGAAAGTTTTATGAGTGGAAATTCGTGAGACTCGGCTACAAAAACAATGGTTCCGTCCGAAAGCATTCTGCGGAAATCAGTTGCACGCGGCGGTGTAAACTCAAGTTTCTGAAATTCAATCGCTTCAGGACGCGGAGGAATAGCAGAGACTGGCGTTGCACAAAACAAGTTCATGGCGAAAATTCCAGATATCAGGTGCGCGCACACGGTGTTTTTAAATACCAAATAATTCATTTTCCAGCCCCCTTTTCTGCAACCTGTTCCGTATCTCTTCGATAAATTGCAACGCTTCGATTCGTCTCATCGAAATACTTTTTTGCGACTCTCTGAATGTCTTCGGCCGTTACTGATTCGTACTTCGCAGGACCGTCATTAATCTCTTCCCAATCAAGTAAAGCCTCGCTAAAAGCCAACTGGATGAGCAGTGACATGTTATTCTCGAGCCTGCGGTAATTCGATGCTGCAACACGATTCTTCACTTTACGAAGTTCCCGCTCTGGCAACTTCTCAGTCTGCAGTTTTATCAACTCCTCATACCAGGCCTGTTCAAGTTGCTCCGGGGTTGCATCCCCACGAGTCATGGCATCGAAAGAAAAAAGGCCTGCATACTTGCGTGTATCAGACCCTGCCGATGCTGTAGCGGCAATACCACGGCCCTCTACCATACTGGTATAGAGCCGGCCTGTTCGCTCGTTGAGCACCTCCGCAAGCATATCGAGAGGATAACTGTCTCTATGGCCAGCGGGTACCGTATGGTAACGAACTTCAATTGTTGGCGGGAAATCACCCAATGCCTTCATTCGCTGTTCAGCCATTTGCTCAACTTCAAGTGTTACGACAGGAGGCAATTTATTTTTTCCTGGATCAAGTCGTGAAAAATACTGCTTAATATATTTTTTCACCTGCTTTGGATCGAAATCACCAACGACAACACCAAAAAGGTTTCCAGGGCGATAGTACGTATTCCAATAAACCTGAGCCTGCTCGAAGGTATAGCTGTTCAGGTCACTTGGCCACCCAATAACAGGCCAAGAATAACCGCATGAGGCCCAGAACATTGAGTTGAACTGCTCTTGAAATCGACCCGTTGGAGTACTGTCTGTACGAAGTCGTCTCTCTTCATGAACAACATTGCGTTCAGAGTAGAACTCACGAAAAACACTATCATTTAAGCGATCGCTCTCCATCCATGCCCATAATTCCAGCTTGTTTGATGGAACAGTGATGAAGTAACACGTCAGGTCATAGCTTGTAAAAGCGTTCATACCACTCCCACCCGCCTTTGTATAAACCTGATCAAATTCATCTTTCACAATAGTTGCCGTAGCAGGCCCAGCTTTTCCTCGACCCTGCTGGGCACGAATCAGTGTGTCGAGTTTTGTACGTAAACTTTTGAGCCGCGGCGTATCATTTACCGGATCCCAGGGATCATCTATCTCGCCGTTACGAAACCGCTCGTACTGCTCGTTGAGTACGAGTTGATTCATCTGGTCTCGCACCTTTTTCTGCTCAACTCGAAAGGTACGATCTTTATCGGGATTTCGAGTTCCAATGGTGTTTGTTCCTTTGAACATCATGTGCTCAAAAAAATGACTGATGCCAGTAATCCCCGGGCGTTCATTCACGCTGCCAACACGAGCTACCCAGCCAGCACTTACAACATTTGGCTGATCCGACCTCGGAACAAGCAAAAACTGCATTCCATTCGGTAAGGTAAACTCTTCGACAGCTACTTTCTGAGCGGCAGCCGTATTCATACAACCAATGAGTGTCGAAACAACAACCAATCGGAACAATACTCGCCAACGCATACTCAAACCTGCTTCCCAGAAATACTTCATATTGAATCAGGGCTAAAGATTAAGTTAGCCAACCATGCGTAGTTATAACGCGTTGTCCAACAACCATGTGAAAGAAGCATGTGCCGGGCCGGCACCTTTTTATTCCGGAAACCAGTCAAGGCTTCATTCCTGATTCAGACCCACTGTCTAGATGAGCTAGAAAACAGCCTCGTAATACGAACTTGGTCTTTTTATCCACTTTATTTTAGGAAAAAACGACTGTTCGGCCACTATGTACAAAAATGCGATCTTCAAGCACTAGCCGAACCGCTTTTGCAAGCACGCTCTTCTCAACATCACGTCCTGCTTGGGCCATCTGCTTTGCCGTAAAACTGTGGTCAACTGGGATTACATCTTGGGCGATGATCGGACCTGCATCAAGCTCTGCTGTTACATAATGAGCTGTTGCTCCAATGACTTTCACACCTCGTTCAAACGCTTGATGATAAGGAGCAGCACCTACAAACGCAGGCAAAAATGAATGATGAATATTAATTAATTTTCCAGAATACCGATCAACAAAATCATTCGTAAGGACTCTCATATATCTCGCCAATACGATCGTATCTGGCATATAGGCATCAATTAATTGAGCTACGTGCTGCTCGTGTTGTTCCCGGCTTAGCTTGTCGTGGGGTACAAAGTGAAATGGCACATCAAATCTCTCAACGAGCTTCCGCAATGTGTTGTGGTTGCTTATCACGGCAACAATTCTGCCTGGCAATTCACCGACAGCATCAAGCAAGAGCAACTCGCCAAGACAATGCAGCTCCTGAGTCGCACAAATAACAACAGGCCTCAACTCACGAGAAACAATCCGGATATTGGCTTGTTCAGGTAAAATATGGGTAAGAGCATTTTTTAGTTGGGCTAGGCTCTCAATCGAACAAGATGTTTTCAAAGACACTTCCGCGCGGAAAAAAAAATGGGATGTCGTTACATCGACAAATTCTTGGTTACTTTCGATATTGAATTGCTGAGAGGCTAATACACCAGTAATCCTATGAATGAGACCGACCTCATCTGGGCAGTCGACAAGAATAATTTCATGTGGAGTTCGAATGGTCTCCCCGGCGATATGACTGGAGCCGACTTGTAGCTGCATGACACCCTCTATTCTCAGTGGCCTAGGCAAATCAAATCTGAACGAATACGTCAGATTACCGGGAAAATACTATTTATTGAAAAATGTACATGAATAAGTGACTATTCCAGGACCAGGTGCAATTGAGCTTTTCGTGCGACATTGACTGCTTCATCCATCATTTCAAGCAATTGGCCATCAGCCTGCTGTTTCGACCAGCATGCTCAGTTTGAGTCAATTTGCACACCTTTGAACTGCGAATTGAAGAAATACCCTCACCATTTGGCAAGGCTGAAATCTGTTAGATACGTAAAAGACATGCTTAGCATTTTGTAAAAAACACGGTTTAGGCTGTTAAATGCGTTCTTTTAGAACATTTCTTTTGTTGCGTTCGTCACTCAAGATCAACTGTAAGCATTTGATGCCATTTTACGAATAAACAATTTCATACGGTTTGCCAGCTTTTCTTTGCTGGTTATGTCTTGCCACCTTCGTCTTGCACGTCGCCAATGAATCCGTAAACTTGTTCGGTTCGCGGTCCAGAAGGCCCGCTAGCGTAGCTCAATTGGCAGAGCGGCTGATTTGTAATCAGCAGGTTGCGGGTTCAAGTCCCGCCGCTAGCTCACGACGCAGCCGGATGGAAAACCG
>PKCL01000415.1 GCA_002862165.1 Planctomycetaceae bacterium | reverse complement strand
ACGACCAACGTCCTTTACATCCGAGCCATTCTGTGTCTCGGCAATACCTGCTTCAACTGTCGTTATCCTGACCATTGCCTCGGCCAGCCTAGGGCTGTCGTTCCATTTCATTGTGACCGGTGCATTCGAGACTGTAAGCCCTAACTCCCGAACAACTTTTGAGCAATCGCGAGTAAAAGAATTCATTATTCCAATCGCCCGCCCAAGTCGATTCTGTTGTATGAGTAACGAAGTCATGCCGCCAGAAAGGAACGAAGGACTCTTACCAACAATGTCCTCGGCGTATAAAACGCTACACGACTCCTCTACAACGGCACTCATATTCGCATCACTTTCTGCCAATCTTTCAAGCCAGAGAAGTCTTGTGCTCCCTAATTCATTCGGCCGAAGACCTGCTTGTTGAGGAAAAAGATGGAGCAGTTGTTTATTGAGATATATTTTCATTGCAGTTGCTTGAGAAAAACTGAGCGCGGCCCGACCTCCTAGAACTACTCTGCTGAGAATATCTTTGAGGTGCGTGCCTGCTGTGCTTCGCGAAACCTGACTCGCAAACCATTGAAGCAGTAATGCATCGGCATCAACTTTTTCGGCAAGTGACAGAGTTTGCGCTGCAACTACTTGGTATTCCTCACGAGACTGCCCGGCATCTTGATCAAAGTGTTCCAGAATTCCCTCATAACGTTTCAGCAGCACTCGGGTTACTACGGAAATCTCCGCCGCGGAAAGAGCAGTCTGCCGTGTACGTTGCTCAACAGCGAGTTTCGGACGAGGCTCCGACCAACCCCCAACTGCTGGTGGCACCTGCCGACAGACTGCCTGCTGCCACACTCCATCTCCCGAAAAGTAGACAGCAAAGGCAACGAAACAACTCCCCATGAAACAAGCCAGTGCACCAAAAACCCACTTCGATTGCATACAAGGGACACCAAAAGAAGCACGAGCCGCATGTTCCAAAGCCAATACTTTCATTTCTGAGCGAAAGACGAGTGCTGGTTCACTGAAATCATCTACTCCTCTCGATGACGCCAGAGGTAGACTCCTTGGCCCTTTCTCCTCACAAAGAAAGCCAACTGCACTCGAAACAGATTCTCCCAGGTGCGGATACTCAGCCTCCCACTGTCGAGCCACATGAAAGTAGGTTGGCCATGACTGAATGTGAGAAACAAACCAAAACCCTGCCAATGCGACCGAGCACCAGACAAAACTGCCGCCCAACCAGAAATGCTCTGTACGTATTGAATAATCAATGAATGCCATCAGGGTTACAGAAGTCACAGCAACGCCGAGCAAGAGCGACATTCCGTATAAGGCAACTCGAATCCATGCCTGAATGAGTAAGGCTTGAACACGACGCGTTAATACTTCTGAAGCAGTGGACGAAGACATGGGTATCAAGTGCCGAACTCCTTCCTACTGAGACTATAAGTGACATACCAGACTCCTGCCAGTAGAGAAACGTAGGCTAGCATGAGAGCGTGACGGAGAAACACATTCATCTGAATGCCATCAGGAACGTACGTTTCATCTCTTTCAAAAACAGGTTTAACAGAAGAATCCTTCACGGCAGACCGGGTTACAAAACTCGTATTCTCCTCGACCATTGACTCTGTCACCAAACGCGTCAGGACGTGCTGCCAATATGTCTGCTGCGATTCATTGACTCCAAAGAGCTGAGTTTCTCTGAATCGCCATGTCTCACAAAGATGCCCAAGAACAACTCCATGACCAACACGACCCAGGACTATTGCTGGCTCCACTCGATCATTTGCGAGCCTCGCTTCGGATAAAATCGTAGTCATTGCCCGCAATCGTATAGGACGCAAGAGACTGTATGACGTGCCAAGCCCAGATAGGCGGCGTGGCATCCATCCAGAATCAACACCCGCATCGCAGGCACATACCTCGATGCCCTCACGAAACACCTCATTCAAAGCCTGTGGCTTAAGCACGGCTGCCGGCAACCAATCTACTTCGGACGTTAATGCAAAACTACTTCTCCAATACTGCACACCCGGCGACCACGCCACACTCAGACGACCTGCCCGCACTTGCTCACCGAGCGCTGACACCTCATCTTTATTCAGCAACCAGTGCTGCTCATCCTTACCAGTTGGCACACCAACAACGTCTCCAAGCCAGACAACATCATATTGCGACCAGTCAATCTTTGGACGCTGTTCATCCTGAAAGGTGCTTAAAAGTAATTCGTCGACACGAAAGCGAGGATCACTCTCTACATCCTGAAGAAAAAACCTATATTCGAACCGGGGTGTCGCATCGACAGCAAGCACCCGAACGAAGCCATCTACAATCGTTGTCATAACGTCAAGCTCGACAACGGCGTCACTCTTTCTAGAAAACAAACTTCCAAAGTTTTCTTCATGCGCACGGAGCACGAGCCGACATGCACCAGGAGAAATCGAATCGGCAACACTCCAAGGAAGGATGGCGAGACCCACTCCTTCTGTAGACGCCGTGTCCTCTGTGCCTGATGGTCTTTTGAGCTCACAGGACACAGAAGCACCTTGCTCGTTGTCATCCTCAAGCACAAGTTTGATGGATTGACCACTGAGACCTCGAATTGCAACGACAACATCGATCTCTTCTCCTGGCCAACAGAGTGGCGGCATTGATACAGAAACTGTAAATGGATTTGCTGCCTGCCTATCAGTTTCACTCAACACTTGCGAATCACCCGCCTCACGATGAAACCCAGGGGCAACATTTTCAACCATCAAAAGCAGAATAACAAACACTGCACACGCCCGAGCCACCACCGACCACCAGCCAGAGCAAGAGAGAACTCCATCCATTACAACCGCAGACACAGCGAACCCGAATAACAAAAGAACCAACCACTTTCTGGACAGGTACTGAGCGATTAGAGTTTTTTTCATTTCCATGGGTTGATGTGCTGCCTCAGAAATCAGGCCAGTCACAAACGGCAGGAACGCCGGCCATACAGGAAGGTCACTCCAGCGAGGACGATCTGCTTCACCAACTCCGTCAACAAGAGAGAGTGGTACTGCTGAGATCACAATTTTTCCTTGGCCTACTGGTAACGAGACAGCCAGCGGAGCATCTTCTGGCCCAGCAACAGCGAGCGTCTGAATCCCTTTTTGGCTTCCAGGGAAATCGAGTTGCACAAGACTCCCAACCGTCGGCCCGGATACCATCAACAGACCGTTGCTTTCATTCACATCCAGATCATTGATCAAAGGTGATGCCATCAGGCTTGTGCATACTGAAAGCCTTCCATGCGATAGGCTTTTTACTCCCTGGACGTTGACAGCAGCATGTGCTTCTAACTCCGAACGCCATCTTTGCCAGCCATCAGCATCAAGGCTGCTGGGGCCCAGAAGCACAATCGCTCGACCACCCTTGTACACCCAATTCCAAAACGCGTCTGCATGGTTGCGACTTGGAACAACGCCGTCGTGCACAACAAGAACATCATCTGTAGTAACGTTCTCCAGAGCAGCCATCATGGAATCATTGCTATCCACCTCAAACGAAGCTGCAGACGCTGCAGCAAGCACCGCGGAAGTGTCTATGCCCTGCCGATCTGAAAGCACTGCATGCTGGTTCGCAGATACACCCCGCAGATGAATTACAGACTGTATTTGCACACCATCTTCACGACGCCCCTTCAGCTGAGGTAAGGCAGCGAGAAGAGTAGCAGCAACGAGTGACACAATGCGAACGAGTAGAATCCACTGCTGCCTCGTCCATGGATTCATCCCCCGGGCTTTTGATGCAACACGAAGAATTTCGAGCCCGGCAAAACCAACGAACTTGAAGTCTCGTTGGACCCACCACATGAAAAGGATTGGCAAGCCAGCAACTCCGAGCCACAACAAGACACTCGGTGAACCAAATACAACCGTTGCCAGCACAATGGAAATTGTGTTATTTGCCATTGCTTAATTGCTACCAGAAAGCCGCTCAGTCACTAGACGAGAGACAATGTCATCGGGAGTAACACCATCCGCATCTGATTCAAAAGACAGGACTAATCGATGACGAAGCACGGCAACTGCTGACCGACCAAGATCCTCAAGGCTTACGCATGGTCTTCCAGCAAGAGCCGCTCGTGCCTTTGCAGTCAGCACGAGCGCCTGAGCAGCCCGTGGTCCAGCTCCAAATTGAACTAGTTGCTCAAGCCAATCAGGAACGCATGCATCTCCTGGTCGACTTGCCCTCACAAACTGAACCGCCAACTCTAAAAGTGGTTCTGCGATTGGGACACATCGAACAACACGTCGGGCAGCATTGAGCATCTTGAGATCAACGACAGCAGAGACTACTGGCTGCTTCACACCTGTCGTCCGACGAACAATCTCGAGTTCGTCTGCAAGTGGTGGGTAATCGACGTGTATTAACATCAAGAAGCGATCCAGTTGACTCTCAGGAAGACCGTACGTTCCCTCGTGTTCAATTGGGTTTCGTGTTGCAAGAACAAAGAAAGGATCAGGTAAAATATGGCGTGCCCCACCAACTGTCACCTGCCCTTCCTGCATTGCCTCAAGCAAAGCAGCCTGAGTTTTGGGTGGCCCTCTGTTTATTTCATCTGCAAGCAGAACATTTTTAAAAACAGGTCCTGGCAGAAACTGTAGCTGCCGCCCATCAGTCGGATGGTCAACGAGGACATCACTTCCCACGATGTCCGCAGGGAGAATATCTGGCGTAAATTGAATGCGACCAAACTCAAGATTAATCGCCGCAGCAAGCGACTTCACAATCTCAGTCTTCGCAAGGCCAGGAAGCCCTTCTAATAAACAGTGGCCCTCAGCAAGCAGGCAGACAATAAGGTCGTCAACAACATCTTCTTGACCAACTATTGAACCTGCGAGAGCCTCCCTCAGACGACTACCGAGCTGGCAGACTGATTCGAGAGATCGTTTGGTGTCAGTAGCGGTATCGTGCTGCATCATTTCCTACCAAGTGACGTTTTGGCTTCTAAGTCTACTCCGGAAGTGGCCTCTGGTAACGCCTCCGCAAGACACCACACGGAACCAGAGGCTTGTATCACAATGCGATGATAACTTTCATCACTCTGACGTCCTACAGACTCTTTATTTATCTGTTGCTTTTCAGGATAAATGTCCACGATGCTCACGTCACGATCCCGTTCAGCCAAGTTTTTGACACCTGCAGAGGATTCAGTGACCGAACTCACCAGCACATGACTGAGCCTGTTTCCGGTCGCTGAAACGGCTGGCCACACAATGTGACCTGAAAAAACTGATGGAGCAAGCCATTGTTGCCGAACGAATTCTGATTGATCCTCAAGGCCAGAAGGAATGGCCCACCACGTCTTGAGACAACTGCCATCTGCGAGACTCACCGCACAGTACCCTGGCGGGCCACGTTCATCACGCCGCTGAACAAAGACCAAGAGGCTGTCAGATGTACTTGCCATTCCGTTCTCGTACACAAGAACTTTGGGAGGATACTCTGCCCGAATGCTCTCTCGTTGCCAAGAAACTGCGCCTGTGTTTTTATCGATCGCAATCAACTTCCCACCTGGCATCATGATAACCACAAGATGTTGAACAAGATGCACCGCCGGGAATCTAAAATGATCCAGCTGGCCAGGAGTCGCAGCATGATCAGATTTCGGATGCATGCCAGCCAATTGACGCTCCCACACAATACGACCATCAGAAGCATCTCGGCTGCACACGAAAAGTGTTTCTTCAGCCTCCACCATAGCTGCACTTACACAACACGTTGCATCAGCTGCCAAGCTGATTTTGTTTCCTTGAATACCCTCTGACCACAGCAAACGACCTTGGGCATTGGACCCCACATCAAGAGCAACGAGTTGAGTACCCATACCTCCGCCCTGGCTTGGAACTGTAAGAACTGAAAACAGGCGTGATGCAGCAACAACAAGATGCCCAGATTCTTTCAGCGTGAGCCATGCATTCTCACTATACGACTCAGACGGGAGCCGCGGGAAAACACTACAGTCATTGCGTCGGACTCCAGCCCACGGCGGACTACCATCGGCACGCGAAACAAGATGTATCCCGTACGGGCTGGACCACGACACCAAGCTGCCTGACTCTGCCATAGACGTGACACCAATTCTTCGAGACCAACACACTGTCAACGCGTCGACATCTTCCAGCCACACAGACTTTGCCTGTCGCGACTGATCTGTCTTTTGAACGAGACGATCCACGGCATCGCGAGCAGCCCGAGAACGTGCAACCGTTCGGGCCTTGGTAAACCAACCACGTTCACCAAAATCAACCCATTCAGCCGCTATGACCTCGAGGCCCAAGACGCCAACAACTGCCCCACACATGATCGCCAACGGCACAACGGTGCGTCTCGCAAAAAGCTTATGAATTAATGCATCGTACACGCAGATCACCATTCACTGTGGTCGAGGAGCCTACTGCTTTGGGAAGGCCTGTTGCGAATGAAAAGATTTCCGTGCAGTATAACGTTGTCGCACATATTGTTCCTAGCAGAACAACTACTCTCCACAACCTGGCTTCCGCATGACTACTACGCCTTCAACTGTAGACAAAGACGACCTATTTAATAGTTCGACGATGACATTTGGAGAGCACCTTGAAGAATTACGGGTATGCCTTATTCGTGGTGCGATCGGTCTTCTCTGTGGAGTTGCCATTGGATTCTTTGTCGCGAAACCGGTTATTCACATCATTGAGTCTCCTTTGCGAAAAGCGTTGGGCGACTACTACACGGAACGTGCCATCGAGGTATTTGATGCCTGGACGCCCCGGCGGGCTGGAGGACCGACCCTCCCATATTCACGAAAAGAAATCGTAGATGCCGTTGAACAGCACAATCTTTCTTTTGATCTCCGTGAAATTCACCCTCACCGACTTCCAGGTGCCAAGCCTGACCTGAGCCAGCAAGAATCTTTTGACACGGAATCACTCGCCCCAATTCTCCTTTGGCAGCCACTTGCCAGAGACAGCCGGGTAAGCATTACGACCCTGAGCGCTCAAGAAGCGTTTGGCATCTATGTCAAGGCGTCATTCCTTGTTGGACTCGTACTTGCGGGGCCTTGGATCATTTACCAGCTATGGATTTTTGTTGCGGCAGGACTCTACCCGCATGAAAAAAAAGTGGTGCATATTTTCTTACCTGCGAGCACGGGCCTTTTTGCAGCCGGCGTACTTCTCGCGTTCTTTTTCGTTTTTGACTTCGTGCTCACATATCTTCTCGCCTTCAACGAATGGCTCGGACTTGACCCTGACCCACGGATAAGTGAATGGCTTAGCTTCGTCTTGTTTCTTCCGGTTGGATTTGGGATTGGATTCCAACTTCCGTTGGTTATGGTGTTCCTCGACCGGCTCGGCATTGTGGAAGTCAAAACATTCACCAGCCAGTGGCGAATGGCTTTTGTCGTGATCTTTATTGCTGCAGCCATACTGACTCCAGCCGATCCATATAGCATGCTTCTGCTTGCGACACCGCTGGCGGCACTCTACTTCGGTGGCATTGGTCTCTGTAGATGGCTTAATAAATCACCAGCGTCATAGAAACCTATTGACGTGGGGCATCTTGAATCAGTCCCCGTCCAAATCCAAAAACCAGCTAGGGTCAAAAACCAGCGCAACTTGAAACCAGCGCAAGTTGAAACCAGCGCAACCTCAGACAACAAAAGCCAACCAGTAAAAGAACCCGCCTGTCACAGCTGTCAGCACGAGATCAGCTGCTGCAAATCGAGCCATCCGACGATGCTTTTTGCTGTGGCTTCCTGGCACTGGTGGTTTTGGAAATTTCCAAAATGCTTCGATTAACACCCACAGAAGAAGTACAAGTGTCGACACAGCAAACACAAGATGCACCGCAAGCGAAGTCCCAACACCAATTGGCCAGTAAGGACTTGGTGCAGCACGAATTCTCCAGTCACTAAAAAATCGAATGTCGATTTCAAAAATAAGGATTGCTGCAAGGAGTGCCGTCATGATGAAAATCTGTAAAGCCTTGTGAAGCCGATAATGCCCTCTCTTCACAGCGATAATACTGATCAACAGAACAGGCAACAGGAGAAGAAGGCCGACAATGATAACGTCCATACCGATTGAAGCTCGGCTCCCGAGAAATCCATCAAAACCTGGCATCTCTATCAACTCTTTTCCAGTCACTTCACCGCCCTACCTGTCCAGTGCAAACACGTGTTTTGGGATCGATGAAATCTGGGAGGCACGAATACGTTTTTCATACATCTGACACTACGTTGAGAGGGCTTTGAATTCCAGACCTGCGGGTAAAGGTGACACCATTTGCGGTGGAGTGCCCTTAGCGGCTAGTATCCTAAAACACTTGGCCGAGTGGCGAAATTGGCAGACGCACGGGACTTAAAATCCCGTGGAGAGGAATCTCCGTGCGGGTTCGATCCCCGCCTCGGTCACTCTTACCCTAGCTTACCCATGCTCAATGGCTACGGAATCCCTGAAATCTCCGTTGCCTCCGAGGGACTAAAAAAGCTACTTATCTGCGGAAGAGCAAAGGGTTTCATGCCTTTCTCTAGAAGAAAAAGACTACGGCAGGTACGTTGCCTCACACTCACTCAGGGTATCTCATGCAGAGGGTATCTCATGCAGATTGATCGTCACTTCCGTGTTGCGGATCGTGCGTCCAAAAGGGCCTCCAAGCGGCAGGCTGGACTTTCGCCATGGCTCCCGTGGATTATAGCACCCCTGTTTACGCTCCTACCAATTGTTGGCTGCTGGCTCGCCAGTTCTTTTCAGGAACCTCAGGACATCATTTTGCGACATCCTCCAGCCACCAAAAGCGTGCCATCAACTGGAACGGTTGTAACGGTTGCACGGCACAACGAGGCATTCTGACGGGTACCAAGCCTGACGCGCCTGAAATTTCTTGGGTAATAGACTTTAGCGGCTCGCATGGTCACAGAAGATGGGTTAGCCTTAGGGGTTGTCTTCTCATGGCGTTGGGTGTGACAACACAACCGTCCTCACTGGTCTTCTGCCCATGTCGCTTCGTTCCCGTATTGCCCTCATTGCTGCCCTCCTGATCACGCTGGTAGCTGCTGTCACCACTGTCGTTGAAACACTGGCGAGTCGGCAGGCCGTCCTTGAACAAGTACGCGTCGGCGGCAATAGCATTGCAACAAGTCTTGCCAGTACAGCAGCATTCGCCGCCGAGGTTCCTCGCCAGGTTGAAGACGAGATGGGCAAGCAGATGAGAACACAAGCTTCACTACTCGCGTCTTTGGTATCGATTGGTGAAGAGGCAGGTGTTTCCAACAAAACCATTCGCGATCAGCTGAAACCAATCGCTGACGCTGCTGGGATTGAACTCCTGGCCACTGACTCCAGCGGACGAACCGTTATTTACACCAACGATGCTGAAGATTTTACATTTTCACCAGACCCTACCGAACAACCTCAAGCATCTGCCTTTTACCGGCTCCTCGAGGGTAAAACGCAAAGCGTCATTCAAAAAGCACAACAACGGGAAACCGATGACAAGGTATTCAAATACGTTGGAGTCGGCGGCATCGACAAACCTCGTATCGTACAGGTAGGCATGGAAGCATCATACCTTGAGCGACTCGATCAAAATCTTGGTCTTCAACGACTCCTTGATCGACTTATCGGTGGTGATGTACAAAAAATTACGATCCTGTCATCTGAACTTACTCCTCTCGTAACTCGCAGCGTTGGCGAAAACAATTCTGAAGAAAGTCTCAATACACTGACAGATACCGATCGGGGCATTGTCTGCGATTGTATTTTAGAGAAATTGCCCCTCGGGCGGCTTGATGCGAGTGGGTATCACGTTGCTGCACCAATACTGACAGCGGACGGTTCTCTCGGTGGCGCGGTCCTCGTAACAATCTCCACAAAATCAGCATATGGCGTTATCTGGAAACAGGCCCTCGCCGGGCTTATTGCCGCCTGCGCAATTGGCATCCCCGGCATTCTGGCCGGAGTCTGGCTCGGTCGTTCTATTGCAATGCCTGTTGGGCACGCGGTCGCCGTGGCCGAGGCAATCGCATCCGGCGACTTAACGAGTGAACCACAGCAAGCGGGTCACAATGAAGTCGGACGATTACTCCAGGCGTTTGCGGGCATGAATGATTCACTGAGTCAACTCATAGGACGTATTCAGACTGCAGGCGCAAGGCTTTCTACGGTAGAAGCTGACACGACAGCATCACTCAGGCAGCAAGAACATGTCATCAGTCGATTCGATGGATCAACCGCAGAAATAGCGGCTGCCGTCAGTCAAATATCAGCCACAAGTAATGAGCTGCTTGAAGCAACCAGCCACGTCCGAGAAACAGCCAGAGAGGCACAATCAGTTGCTGACGAAGGCCAGAGTGGCGTTGATCGCATGACAGCATCCATGCAACAACTCGATGAATCCATGCATGCTTTTACCCGAAAGCTCTCATCAATAAGCCAGCGAGCTGCGGGTATCACAACCGTTGTGACAACAATTGCCAAAGTGGCTGAGCATACAAATCTTTTGTCACTGAATGCTACTATCGAAGCCGAAAAAGCTGGTGAAGCTGGGCGGGGCTTTCGAATTGTGGCTCAGGAGATCCGTCGTCTTGCTGACCAGACGGCGCTTGCAACAAAAGACATCGAGCGACTTGTCAGTGAAATGCAGACTGCAGTCTCAAGTGGAACCATGGAGATGGACCGTTTCCGCAACGAGGTGAGCAGTCGAGTGTTGACAGTCGCAGAAATTGGCAGCAGCCTTGGGCGTGTGGTTGAACCTGTTGCTGCAGTAAGTCATTCACTTGATCAGGTGCACGAAGGAATGCAGGCACAGTCTGAGGGTGCGGGACAGATTCGTGATGCCATGGAAAACTTACGCACAGCAGCCGGAGAATCTTCTGCCGCTCATGCTATTTTCTACGCCTCACTCGATGAGCTCCGGGCATTGATTACAGAGCTCAATACTGAAGCTGGGCGGTTCCAGGTTCGTCGCCCGAAACCTACTGATGAACACAACACGCTCAGCGAGCATGCAGAAGAGACAATATAACTTACTACCGCCGAGTGGTATTCGACTGGCGAGCGGCTTGTCGTGCCACAAGAAATCGTCGTAAACCACTGACGATGCGTTTCGGTGATTGACTTCCGGATGCCATGAATACTGTTGTTTCACCATCGTCAGTCACGATGACTTCCACAGCGTCTGGCTCAAGGGTCCCGCCCAGGAGTTGCTCCAAAGAAGCATCTGCTGGCTCTCCGTTTTCTGTTGAGGCAGGTATTGTGGCGACGACAAAGTTGTCTTCAACAAGTGCATGAAACTCCGGGTCGTTGACAAGGCTTGCAGAACGGATTCGTGCTGTCTTATCGCTACTGCCACTCACCACAAGCAGGATTGGACGATCTTTTCCCTGAGCCTTATCGACAGCTTCGCTGAGCGAAGTCAGCATGGGTTGCTCAAGAGCAGCGACTGCTTCAGGAGCTGGGACCTTGGCAGCGAGCCGCTTGATCCATGTGGACGCCGGTGTTCCGCGATACCCCTTCTCTTCTAGAATTTTTTCACCGTATGAGTCCAGCACGAGCACAGAAGGGAACGTCCGAACACCGTACTTGATACAGATTCGAGAGCGTTCACTACGAACAGCGGGGCTGATCCCTGATTCGGGAAGATCAAGCATGAGAAGAACAACATGTTCCTCGGACCACGATCGAAATTCTGATGTTGCAAACACACGGTCTTCAAGCGTTCGGCAATGTGGACACCAGTCACTCCCGGTAAAGAGCACAAATACTGGCTTGCCGCTCCGTGTTGATTCTGCAAGTGCTTCGTCGTAGTTGGTGAGCCACTCTTCGGAGGCCTGCGTTGGTGCTGCCACGAGGACAACAGCAGCCACTGCGAGGACAGCACTTGAAACACTCGTCGTCAGGAGAGCGACAGTTCGCCTAATCCATGAAGTCATCGGCAATTTCCTCCGTGATACTATTTCACCCAAATATTCATCGGGTGAACGTCGCCCTGGTCGCGAGGACCTTCCGTGAGCAACTGATTACAACGGTAACAGCGACCGCAAGAACTGACAATCAGCCTATATTGCCCAAATTGCCTGCGCCTAATATTTTCTTGATGAAATCAAAAGCACCCGTAAAAACACGGTTTATTTCTTCCACAATGAACTCGTCTCCAAGCTCTCGAGGCACACCAAAGGCAACCAGCCATGCCCGAATGGTCTCTCTTTCCGCAGCCCTAGCTGTTCATCAATGGTCTTTGGTTCCAACTGAACACCCACCGTATGCCGTTGGCGGCCCGACGTAGAAATCTGGCATGAAAAACGCCGCTCACCGTGAAGTGAGCGGCGCCTTCGCCTAAACAGGATTTGTGTTGGCCTAGCTAACAGCCCCGAAGGGCTCGCAGCTTCAACCTAGATTCTTAGAACTGCCAGATAAGGTCGCAACCAGCGTAGAACTGACCGTTATTATTCAGATTCGGTCCAAATGGCATGTTGTTAGGACCACCTGCTTGTTGGCCGTCACGGCTGAACCAGTCATAACGTAGTTCTGGGCGAATAACCAGGTTGTTCCCAACGAAGTAGTTAAGACCCCACGTTGCTTCCCAGAAGTTACCGGCAAAGCCATTTTGGCTGCCCTGAAGGGAACCGTTACGGAAGCCACCGGTAGAAACACGGTATCCATTATTATCACGGAACCACTCCAATCGAAAACCACCGATCAGGTAATCTGTAAAGTTGTAGAACACGTAATTATTCACACCGTACCAGTACGCTGAACCAGGTTGCTGGCCCTGATTCTGAACAACGGTATTAGCATTTGCCTGGTAACCAATGTCACTCTGGTACACGTAAGTCAACTTGTCGGTCAACTCATTTGAGTACACAATACTCGTGACTGATCGAGCACCAATAAACTCTTGGGCAGCAGGATTCTGAAACCCAGACGCTTCATTGCCACTTGAATTGGCAATGGTAAGAGCCTGCAATCCATCAGAGCTGGAGAATGTTACAGCTCCAAGGAACGATGCATTACTTGTGCTCCCGGCAAAAGGATTTGCCTGGTTTGTTGGCAAGCCAACATCCCAGTTATCCCAACCGTTGGTAATACCACCGATGATGGACAACTGATCATTTGGATTCCACGTAGCAAGTGCACCAGTATGGGTAAACGGTTCACCATACTGCATGGTATAAGCATGCGTGTAGAAGAAGTTACCAATCGCAGGAACGACTTCATATCCAATCAGCGTATAGAAATGTCCAAACTTGACATTGAGCTCTTGGGTTCCAAGTTCACCATAAAGCTGTGGCATGGCCAAGCCATAGTAGCGACCGGTATTCCAATCACCATCGAATCCAGCAGCGGTTGTGTAAATGAAGTCAGTACCGTAGAGAAGGTCAACTCGACCACCCACACTCAACTGATCTTCTTTCAGCACCCGCTCGTTAATGAGGTAAAGCTGATTCATCGAACCCTGCCATGCACGATCATTAAACGTGATTGGACCATTCCAAGGAGAGCCCAAGGCATTAGCACCAATACCGAGTTCGAGGAAACCATACGTTTCAATCCCTCGGTCCAATAAAAAGTCTGTTTCGAGGTAGCGAGTTGCTCCCTCTTCAATTGCTGCTTCTTGCGGTGCAGCTCCGCGATACTGATAGACGTCCTCGTCAGGCACGCCTGCACGGGGCATCAGCGTGACGGGCGCCTGCCCTTCTGCCTGAGCAAAGGAATCATAAATGCTGGTATCGACCTGTGACGGTGTCGTTGGTTCTGCACCAACAACAGTAGTAGAAACTAGTCCAGCTGCTACCCATAATGGCAACTTAAACTTTTGGAATCGCATGTTCAAAACTCCCCAATCCGTAGGTGTTAAACAACAGGTGGCATCCGTTGCTACCTGTTAGGCGTGTAGGTCAGAAAGGAAACTTCTCCGCCAAGAAATTCACACTCAATCGACCCACGGGCAGATATCGTCACAACAATGTGACAGAACTGATGTTCACAAAAAAAGGCCGTACACTTTTCCAAACCGGTACGACCCGAATGTGAAAATAGAAGGAAAGGGATGTTTTTAAGGCTGCAGGACACCTTCCAACATGGCGTCAACAAATGACCCAGGATCAAAAGTCGCGAGATCATCCGCCGATTCACCGAGCCCGACAAACTTGACAGGCAAGCCAAACCGTTCAGCCACCGGCACAATCACCCCACCGCGGGCAGAACCATCAAGTTTCGCAAGGATAATTCCAGTACAACCGGCTGCTTCTTTAAAACCCTCTGCCTGAGAAAGAGCATTCTGGCCAGCTGTCGCATCAATGACAAGGA
>PKCL01000131.1 GCA_002862165.1 Planctomycetaceae bacterium | reverse complement strand
GTGTGCAGCGTGATTTATCAAGAACACCATTTTCCAGTCAGGGGCCGGTAGAGTGGAAGACGCATCACTATCAAGATGGGCGAGTGAAGAAGCCAGAGGTTGCAGCTTTTAATTTTCGGTTGCCATCAATTCAGCCCAACGGTCGTGTATTCAATCAAGCAGCAAGTGGAAATTCATTTGCTGGGCCAATGCTCTGCGGAACGATTGCACTCATGCTTTCTGTCGATCCGGATCTGCATCCATGGGAAACACGACAGATTCTTATCGATACAGCACGTGATATTGCAGATGAGGGCTACGACTACCAAACGGGGCACGGCTTAATCAATGCAGAGAAAGCAGTTGCAGTCGTAGTTGAGAGACTGAATAGGCGGGCGAGACATGCTGAATAAAAGAACATCTACTGTTGAATTTTCAGTATTTGTCACAAATGGAAATGAGAGGAAATTCTAGTGCGTTTACTATGTCTTGTGATGATGTTTTTCGTTCTCTGTTTTACAGGAGTACGACAGGTTGATGCGGAGCAGCCGCACATTGTTTTCCTGATAGCGGAGAAAGAGTATCAAACAGAAAAGACTTTGCCAGATTTTTGTGAGCAGTATGTTCATCACGGAAGGGTAAGCTTTGTCTACGCAGATCCAAATGAGCCCAACAAATTGATTGGTAGTGAGGCAGTCGATACCGCAGATCTACTTTTCATAAGTGTTCGCCGAAGGACATTGCCACCACAACAACTCAATAGAATTCGTCAGTATGTTCAAACTGGCAAGCCGGTCATTGGTATCCGTACGGCGAGTCATGCTTTTTGTTTACGTAATAAAGAGCCAGAAGATGGCTTTGCTGCATGGCCAGAATTCGACAAAACAGTGTTTGGTGGAAACTACACAAATCATTACAAGAACTCACTCATCGCGACGATCCAGAGAGCGAATCCAACCTCTACCTCAGCAGGATTTCTCTTGTCAGGCATAAAAGAACTTCCGGTTAATGCGGGTGGGTCGTTGTATTGTGTTTCACCGCTTGAAGAAAAGGCAGATGTACTGTTGGAGGGGGTTGTTGAAGGGCATGCCCCCGAACCGGTCGCCTGGACATTTCTTCGCACTGATGGAGGCAAGTCATTTTATACCTCGCTCGGACATGTCGATGACTTTCGTGGTCCAGTCCTTCCGCGTCTTTTATCGAATGCCATTGGGTGGTGTCTCCATGAGTGAAACGTATACATCCCGAGCCCTTCTTTTTTCTCTTGTAGTTTTGCTTCAGTGCTGCGAACCAGCTTTTTGTGCGCCAGAGGTTGAGTGGGTGACTGGGTGGGGAACGGAACACGAAGACCATGTTTTTGAGGGTGTTCACGTAGAAGGTGGGGGTTTTTGTGTAGTCGGAAAATGTGGTGACCCAGACTCATCAACGGCAAAAGGATTTGTGATGAAAGTTGATGCCAATGGGGAACAAGAGTGGCTGACAGTACTGGGAAAGCAAAGCTTTCATGACGAAGCACGCTGTGTTGTTGAAGTGCACGACGGGTTTATCGTTGGTGGGACAACGGGTATCTCTAAAAGAAGATCAAAAGCGTGTCTTTGGAAGATAAGCCCGTCCGGTGTAATTACATGGAAGAAGGTTCTGGATCATAAGAAAAATGGTGCGATTCGGGGACTCGATGCTTTGGATCCAGAGTCATTTGTTGCCACCGGATATATTTCGAGTGATGAGATGATTGTTCCGTTTATTTCAGATGAGTCCACCGGCATCCTTCTTGTGTCGAATCAAAGCGGTGACATCGCCTGGCAAAAAGAAATTCCTTTTTCACAGGGTGCGAAGGTTTCTTATCAGAAAGAATCTTCCACCATCACTATCTGTGGCACAGCTTGGCAGGAATCTTTTAAAAGTGAACACCAAGATGCTTTCCTTGTTCAGTTTTCACGCGATGGAGAAAAACTACATCAGCATCTGTATGGAGGCACTGATATGGAGCAGTGTTTTGACTGCGAGGCGTTACACGATGGATTTGTTCTTGCTGGACACAAAGCAAGCCATGAGAGTGGGAATTGGGACGTATGGCTTATGAGAACCGACACTGAAGGGAATCTGCTTTGGGAGCGAACCTATGACCAGTTGTCGAATGGAACGAGCAAAAACATTTTTGATGAGTGTTATGGAGTGAAGCAGACATCTGATGGTGGGTTTGTGCTTGCCTGCGGGTCTGGTATCGAGCCAGATCAGGTTTCTGACGAAGACTCAATCGACAACCTATGGGCTGCGTGTTTGCTTAAAACCAACACTCTCGGAGAGCACCTTTGGACTTACGTATTTCACCAACCTGAAAGTGGGCACAATGCCTGTGAATGGGTTATTCCGCACGGTGATGAGAAGTATCTGATGCTCCTTGATAGTGATCACCTCGGCGAGGCAGAACCATCAAATGTTGGATTGATTCACGTGTTCGACAAATAAGTGACGGTTGGTACATCACACTTGTATTGTGTAACCCTAGTATTAAGCCAGTGATGACATTTTCTGCCATGGTGAGACAAGAAATCAAAATTGTGTCAACATAGTTGGTGCACATTGCCACATGTTCCTTGACTGAAGCAGGAAGAGAGAACTCCATGCGTACGATGTTTTTATCTAAAGATTTTATGACACCCAGTACGAGAAACATTTCAAGAAACCTGAGCGTTAAGGTTGTCATTCTATTTTTGATTTCAGCTTTATGCACCTTTTCATTTGCTCAACGGCCCGGTGGGCGTCGAGGTTCTCGAGGTCGTTCAGAGGCATCTCTTTCAGAGCCATATCGCGGCATTCGTTCAGGTGGCACAATTCAAGAGGGCCTCTTTCGTATTGAGTCTACAGGTGTTTCCACGCAGCCAGTTGTTGATGCAGCAGTTACTTTTTTGAATGGACTCGACGACGAACAACGAAATCGCACGACATTTCCTGTCGATGATATTGAGTGGCGGAGTTGGGATAACAGGCACTTTTATAAGCGACGTGGTGTTGGCTTTGATGAAATGGATGAGCAGCAGAGGAAACACGCTTTTGCACTTCTCAGCGCGAGCCTCAGTGCCAAGGGCCTTACATTGTCGAAAGACATTATGAAGCTCAATGGAACACTAGCTGAACTCGCTGACAACTTTGATGAATACGGAGAGTGGCTCTATTGGATCACCGTCATGGGAGATCCTTCATCAACAGAACCATGGGGGTGGCAGATCGACGGTCATCATCTCATCATCAATTATTTTGTTTTGGGTGATCAGGTTGTCATGTCTCCAGTTTTTATTGGGAGTGAACCAGTCCATGCAGTTTCAGGAAAATTTAAAGGAACTGTTGTCATGCAAGACGAACAGGATAAGGGCCTTGCCTTCATGAGGTCACTCGACGAGACCGAGCAAACGAAAGCTATTCTCAGTCCACTCAAAGAGCAGAATAATGCGGTCGCACAGGCGTATCGAGACAATATTGATCTTGAGTATGCGGGCTTGAACGCAGCGACATTATCAAATGATCAAAAGGATTTGCTTCTCGATGTTGTGCAGGCATATGTCGGGACAATGGATGAGGGGCATGCAGCGATCAAAATGCGTGAAGTGGAAGACCATCTCGATAACACCTGGTTTGCATGGGTTGGGGGCACTACAGACGACAGCGTCTTTTATTACAGAATCCATAGCCCAGTGCTTTTGATTGAGTTTGATCACCAGAGACGGGTTGCACCGTTTCGATCAGACAAACCGTCACGAGATCATATTCATGCGGTTCTGCGTACACCAAATGGAAATGATTACGGCAAAGATCTTTTGCGACAGCATATCGAGCAGCATCACACGAAAAACTAGCCCTTGCTCCGTCATTCGTGTTGGTCGTTTATTTGAACGAACAACAGTTTGAATGAAGCAGTGTCTGCCTTGCCGTCACTCGGCGTATTGTGGCGTCTGTTTTTCTCGGTAATCATTGAGTTCTTGTACGGTGTCATGCAGACCAGGTCGGCTTAATAGCCCGTCTGCAAAGAAGCCCTGTTTCACCCCTGCTTTCCCAAAGCCTTTCGGTGTGTCGACTGGGTTGCACCAGAAAACACCAAGTATGTAATGAGTATTAAGAGCAGCTTTTACGTACTCAGCGTACGCTTTCCCGGCAGCCACAGAATCCTCGGCAAGTTTCCATGCAGAAATATTCTTGTCACCATCCTGAAATCGGATGGCAAAGTCACATAAGAGGATTGGCTTGCTAGTACATCTATGAATTTCATCAAGTTTCTGTTGCGGAAATGATTCCATGAAGTAGGGCTGGATAGCTATGGCATCCACGTATGGCAGCATTTCCTCGACAATAGCAGGATTGAATGTTTGGAATGAAAAACGATCGCCAAAGATCAGATGATCGGGGTCGTACTTTCTGTTCGCTGTGCCAACGATACGAAAGTATTCGCGTGCGATTAAACGAAGAAAGGCTTCGTCCTGTGATGTGGTTCCGTCATCTTTCCATGCCTTTACAAATTCTTGGTACGCCTGTTGCCCAGGTGCATTTGCAGGGAGTGACTTCATAAAATCAACCCAGTTGTTGCCGGTCGAATTGTCGAGAGGCCAGGCACCGAGGTCAGTCCAACAATAGCCAATAACGTTTTCAGGATTTTGAAGGCTCTTTTTACAACTTGCCTTCACTTCAACCTCGAGCCGCTTTTGTTCTTCTGGATTAAAAATATCAATGAAATGAAAGCTTCCGGCATCTCGATAGGTCGAAATAGGAACAAGATGGTTCCAGCTTTCAACGTAGGGCATGTCACCTCGCAGCTGAGGAGGACAGCCGTATCCGTAGGCGTTGAAACCAAGCCGCTTACAGGCAGTGGAAAACTCTGTGAAATCAAACGCATTGCGATTGTTGCTGGCATGTGTAATGCCATGAGCAAAGAATGGATTGCCATGTGGGTCCACAAGCCAATCTCGACCGTTAATTGTGGCAAGACTGATAGGTTTTGGTATAGGAGATTCTGCTTGACTGGAATCTGCACAATTACAAATCAAGATAAAGCTCAACAAGGGAAAGAAAAATTTCATCATACGAATCAATCACAATCAAGGAAATACTGTTGCTTTTCTACAAACAGTATTATTGTCTGTGTACGTGCAAGGAACAACAGATCGTCATTTTCGTAAACCAGAAGCCGATAGAGTTTCTCGTACTGCTCAAGATGCCCTAGATGTCGAGTGTCCCAGTACTTGATCCAAATTGATCTGACTCAATGCCCATTGCTTGAAGAAGCGATAAAAACAGGTTGCAAAAAGGGACATTATCTTTTTTGTTGTGCTGAATAAACCTGCCATGATTGTGACTCCCGCCGGCAAGGATAACCGGAAGATTTCTGGGGTCATGGGCGTTCGCATTTCCTAGATTGCTGCCAAAGAGAACTGAGGTTTGTTCGAGCAAAACCGATCCATTTTCAGATGTCTGTTTCAAGCCATCAAGGAAATCACTCAAGCATGTAAGGATTTCAGTTTCAATAATCTTTAGCTGGGCGATTCTCTCCGGGTCTTGTCCATGGTGAGAAAGAGGGTGATGGCCATCGGAAACACCCTCAATCTTTGGAGTCCCATGGTCGCTCTGAATAACAACTGATATCACCCGCGAGGAATCTGTTTGGAGAATAAGTGGAATGAGGTTGAGTAGCGACCGTACACGACCAACTAAATCAGATGGGTCAGCAATATTCTGAGGAGCGGCTGTCCCAACACTGGGTTTTGGTCGATCGAGCCATACTTCGGAATTATTTAATTCTGTTTCAGCAACCCGAATTGAGTCGAAATATTGTTCGAGTTGACGTTTATCGGCGTTGGGTGTTGTGCGTTTTATTGATCCTATCTGCTCAATCACACTATCGAGAATGCTATGGCCATCTGCTAACCGTTGCCTCTGCTGTTGGATTTCTTTTTTGCTTCCACGCAAGAATAATTTGGCATACACCTCAGATGGCTTGTCATCAGCAGGAATCATCACACCGTTTCTTGTGAAAGACTGACTTTTCTTTCTGTTACTACTCAGTGAAACTGACGGATAACGTGTTGCATGCCCTATTCGCTCGGCAGCAAACTGATCAACTGAAATTGAGTTTCGAAAACCTCCGAGGCCCGGGTTTCTTGCAGATGTCAGGAAGGTCATCTCGGTATCGTGAGGATCTTTTCCTACTTGATCTGGATGCGAAAGACCTGCGAATAGCGTGAACTCCTCGCGATGCCGTTTAAGAAGGTCTAGGTATTCCGTATTTTCATAGTCGGCTCCCTTTGTTTTAGGAAATAAGGACGGTGCATGAAGTCCAAGCGTGTTGCAGATACATACCATTCTCTTGGGTGGCGTAACTTTATTACCACCAACTGCCATGCTCATGGACTCAAGAAGAGGCAGAGCAACTGTAATTCCCGAAGCTTTTAGTACTGTGCGTCGTGAAAGAGGTGTGTGCATCATCGATTCCTAAACAGAGGACTTGTAACGACGTGGTGGACAAGACTTTGGAGTGGATATCCATCATTTTGTGTGGCATGAAGAATGCGTTCAACTTCGTCACGATCAGAAAATTCAATCTCACCACCCGTCGCGAAAATGAACAATTGTGAAAGAGTATTTCGTGCAATTTGTTTTGTTGATTCACGAAGTAATTTTCGGTAGTCACGAATATTTTGAAAAACATCACCCTCGACTGTTACCCCAGATGTGTTTACACGGGGGCCGATGTTGTAACTTACTCGCTTTAACCTCAAGCCAGCATTGAGGCTTTGTTTCACATTTTTGCCGATACGATAATGTAGCCGGTACGTACCAACTGGATCGAAGCCTTCCATTGCAAAGCCAGGTGGATCGATATGCTGATGACATGCAGCACATGTTTCGACCGACTGATGCTTTAAAAGCATCTGACGAATCGTGGTAGCTCCTCGTGTATCGGGTTCAATTGCACCAATATTTGGAGGTGGTGGCTTCGGTGGGAGCCCCAGCACATTTGTAAGGATAAAATTGCCACGTTTGACTGGTGTTGTGACACTTCCGTTTGCAGTGACTTTTGCAATCGATGCATGGCCAAGAATACCGCCTCGTGGACTCGACTTGTCCAAGGAGATTTTTCTCATTGTCTCACCGAGTATGCCTTCAATGCCATAGTGTTCGGCAAGCCGACGGTTCAGGAATGTAAAGTCGGAGTCGATAAGGTTATGGATTGGCAGATTTTTCGTGAGAAGATATGAGAAAAACTCTCGTGTCTCCGCAAGCATTGCCCTTCGTAAGACGTCGTCGTATTCAGGGTACAGATTTGTATCAGGTGTTGTGGCGTCGATCTTGTCGAGTTCTAGCCATTGGTCAAGAAAATCATGAATGAAGTATTTGTTTTTTTGATCAGTTAAGAGTCGATCTACTTGAGCAGACAGCGTGTTGGATTCAGAGAGCCTTCCCTCATTCGCTAATCGAAGTAGCTCTTCGTCAGGAGGGCTCCGCCAGAGAAAATATGAAAGTCGAGAGGCAAGCGCATGGTCGGTTAGCTTCGATTTATTTTTCTGCAAATCGTTTGTCAGAACGAGCGTATGTGGAGAAATGAGGATTGCTGCTAATGGAATGCGAGCGCTGTCAATAAAGCCACGCTGGGCTTTGAGGCTCGGAATAGCGAGATTGGTCAGCTCCGTTATTTCTTTCTCAGTGACTGGTCTTCGGAAGGCTCTGGGCGCAAGCGCTGCCACAGCGTCACGAATATGTTGGTAGTGAGATTTTGTTGTAATGGGTCTGTACGACCTGCCATTTGCAGCAGGTTCCCATTTGACGCCTGGGAGCAGGGATCGTGTTCGGCGTGGAGGCCACGTAGTTTCCAGTGGACCTTCAACCAGCACCTCGCGAACTCGTACGCCCTCTCCTTCAAACTCACTTGCGGGTTGAGAGTTATAAATGATTTTGCCATCAGGTGCCGGTTCAAGTTCATCAGCACTGACATAAAAGTAATCATCTGTCCGGAAATATTGAATCGTTGAAACAGTTCGCATTTTCTCTGTCACATCCCAAGCGGCAAAGAGTTCACTATTACCCTGAATATCATTCTGACGCTTGAGGCTCATGGTCACCGAAGATCGCGGCTGATACGCAGAACCAGTGACCGTGATCCGATATCGTCCGGGAGCAGAAAATCGCAGGCCATTGGAATCCGAGCGCAGGTTATAGTTTTCACCACGGAACATGATGAGATCGTCATTGTCTTGAAAAACTGTGCCACCGCCATTGCGGACGGGTCGTTCAAACCACATTTGCATATACCGCGAGTTCGCATAATCAAGTTCGCGTTTTATTTTTGGTTTTGGGCCAAGCTCAATCGCTTCATCAAGAGCGGCTTCGGCCGCTTTGAGAAAACCTTTCACATGGACGCTGGACATTTCCTGATTTGCAGCCACCACATCAAATGCCCCTGACTCATCTTCTGGTGGGAGATATTTTGTAATTTCACCACCTATACCAAGAAGGTCGTGGAGCGTATGTTCATACTCACGTCGTGACAGTCGTCTTGAGGGCACTCTTCCATTCTGCTTTCGTGCCTGTTCATTTATTTGTGAAAGTTCTTTTTTAAGTGCCGATAATGCAGCATGCCTCGCTTCATCACTTGGCACGAAAGAATCTGGAGGAGGCATTTCTCGACGCTGAATACGATCAAATATAAGCACCCATTGCTGGAACGCTTCCGGTGAATCGTGTGGTTCATTGATGATATTCAAGTTCAGATTTGTCTCTGTCTCAGCATCGTGGCACGAGACACAGGCTGTCTGAACAAGGTTTTCGACTGCATGAAAATCATTTTCCGCATATACAAACGGCATGTGAGCAGCAAGGAGATAGGCCCCTACCATGAAATACTTTCGGAGAAGATTTCGAAATAGTCTCATTGGTTTGTAGCCGGAACAGCCTTTGAGGATTCGACGAATGCCAAAAGGTCAAGAATATCTTTAGCTGTAAAGGTATCGAGTAATCCACTGGGCATACTGGAAACGTCAGCAACTTTTCGTTCTTCAATTGCTGACTTCTGAATTCGCTCAACGTTCTCCGGTCGAAGCAGGTTCTGTACGATCTCGACATGGTCAGGTGTTTCATTGACCACTAAGCCAGTCAGAAGACGACCATCGTCAACAAGAATCATCTGTGTTTTGAAATCCTTATGAATTTCTTGAGATGGATTCACAAGCTGCAAGAGAAGTTTGCTGCCCTGAAAGCGTTTTGAGACTGCTGTTAGGTCAGGACCGTATTTTGCACCCTTTCCTTCGATTGAATGACAACGGCTACAGGCTGCCTGTTCGAAAACGTACCGGCCATTTTCGAGTGATCTACTCTCTAAATGATTAGCTTGTGCAGTAAGCTCCCGATAATTCTGTTTCCATTTTTTCACAAACTTTCTGGTTGGAATCGCATCCGGTTCGTTGCTTCCAACATGTTCTAAAATACGAATAAACATTTGGCCATCACGGCTTCGCTTTGGATTCTGGCGTCGAAACTGTTGCCAGAGCTGGTTCACCTGTTGTTGTTGCGAAGAACTGAGTTCACTCATTCGTGCATCAACATACGTTTGATGTGTTTTGCCGTGGTAACCAGCTGGTAATGGTGATTCACCAATGCTTTGAAAGAGACCCTGATTCGGAGGCCTGCGTTTTGGTACCACAGCAAGATTACCCACATCATGATTTCCGTCATATGTTTTTGCGATCAGCTGTGTGCCGCCATTTATTGGCAGTGTGTCAGGTAACGAAATGCGGATCACAGCCCCAACACCTCGTTCCATATGACGGGCTGGGCCGGATGTACTGGTCCAGACGTTGCCATCATCATCAAACTCAATTTCACGTGTGTATGAGACGCGGGTTGGTAACCGAAACTCAACAAGTGTTTCAGCGACGGGGTCAAACCTGTTGATTGTGTCGTTTCCAGTACCACAGACCCAGACAATACCGTCCTTATCGATATTCAATGCATACGGAATCTGATTTTCAGCATCAGGCAATTCGTAGACAGTCCAGCGTTCAGTCGTGGGATCAAACTTTCCAAACACACCCGAACCAAAGCCAGGAACCCAGACCATGCCATCAGGTGCTACATGAAGCCGACGCGGTCCACGAAAAGGTGGATTCCACTCCTTGATCGCGCCATCTTCGACCGACGGGTCAATACGTCCAATCCGGTTGCCATTGAGCTTGGAATACCAGATCATTCCATCGACGGGAGAAAAATCGATGCCATAGGGTGTAATGCCTCGCGACTCACCACGACCAGCGGCAGTAGCCTGACCAGCATCAAGGAGTTTGTATTCTTTGACGACGTGTGTTGTTGGATGAATCGAAAAACATGAATTGGAGCCGGCATCGGTGTACCAAATCAATCCTTCAGGATCACGTGGATTAATTCGTAATGTATGTGGGTAATTCCCGCGTGTCTTTGGTGCCTCCGCACTGCTGTAGGTTTCAAATTGCTCAGTATTGAAATCAAAGCGAACCATCTTGCCACTTGCGCACATGGTCGTCCACAGGCTTCCATCATTGGCTGTTTCAATTGAATGAGGGCCATAGGCTCCTCGAGGATATTTGTACGTTGTCTGCTCACCCGATTCGGTATCAAGTGCAATCAACTTTCCGTTTGAGATGTTGACTGCATAGACTTTGCCATCACGGCCAAGTTCCAGATCATGAAAAGATCCTTGGAGCAGTTCATCCATTTCCCACGTTGTGATTGTGGCAGCAGCAGCAAGCCCTGTTGGAGCTGGTGGTGGCACAAAAGTCGGCCATTGCTTGACGGCGTCTCCTTTGTACGTTTCCATCAGTCGAGGAATGATGGTTTCTTTTGTATGTGGAAACAGCCCACCGAATCCATCCATCCGTCGTAGCATGGTTTCCCAGTCAACAGGTTCTTCTGGAGTTCGAAAACCCACGGTTCCAACTTGATGACAGTAGGAACACATCATTTTGAAATTGAGCTTGGCATGTGAATCCTCAAAATCCAACATGCTAAAGGCACTGTTTGCAGGTCGCTGTAATTCGAGTTCTTCACCGACTGCTGGACGTGTCTTGATGTGAAGATTATCTGTGTTGGCAGGCACGCTGCTCAGCCAGGTATCTGCGAGCCCCATGAGGCGAGTACGGAGCCGATAATTACAGTCTCTGAGCCCATCAATTGTAAAAGAGCCATCCGGTTTGGTGAACACAGATGTCCATTTTCGATGCTCGGCGTCAATTGCTGAAACCATGACACCTTCGACGGGCATACTCTTTTCATTGACGACAGTCCCTTGAATCGTTGCTGCTTGGCTGAAAGCGCAACTGAGCATTACTATAAGACTAGAGCAAAATAGAAACACACTTTTTATGGCGACTTTGTCGCCAAGGCAAAAAACTTGTTTGGTTTTCATAGTATCCTCTCACAATCAGATCGCTCAGTTAGTTGTTTTTGTTTTCACCAATGCAGTACAGATACTGACGGCCTCGTAAATAAAGGCAGTCACCTACTGGTACCGGTGAGGCATTAAACTCATCATCAAGCTTGTTGGTAGCGACAACATTCAATTCATTCGCATGTTTGAGTACGACGATAGCACCAGTTCGGCCAGCAAAATAAACATGGCCGTTGGCACCGACAGGAGATGCATAGATATTTTGAATATCAGGTAGTCGTGTCCGTTCGATGATTGCTTCGCCATTGGTAACATTCAAAGAAGTAAGAATTCCCTTGTTGGATTGGGTGAAATACAACTGGTCATCAAATAGGAGTGGAGATGGAACGTATGGAGTTCCTTTGTCACCTGACCAAACAACTGCAGAACTTCCAGAAACGTCACCCTCTGAATCCAGTTTCAAAGCCATGACAGAATGGCCCTCATAGCCACTCATGCAGATGACCATATCGTCATAGATGACTGGTGAAGGAGTGACGTTGCCTGTCAATCCACTGCATTGCCAGATGACCTCTCCCGTATCAAGGTCATAGCTACGAATGAAATTCGAGGCCGCTGTGACAACCTGAGTTTGTTTGCCATCTTTCGCATAAATCTTTGGTGTTGCCCATGCATTTTTCTCATCGCGGGTACGTTTCCAGACGGTTTGACCGGTTGCAGCTTCAAGGACCTCTATCGATGATTGGCCAGCGTGATCACGGACAATAATCAGTCGTCCATGATGAAGTACAGGAGAACATCCTTCGCCGAGGCTCGCTCCAACGCGAACCTCTCCAAGGTTTCGTTTCCAGAGTAATGTTCCATCAAGGCTGTAACAGTACATCCCTGCTGAGCCAAACCAGCAATACAGTCGCTCTCCATCTGTCACTGGTGATGCACAGGCAAAATCGGCATGATGATGAGTGCCTTCATGGGGAACTTTTTCAGTTGCAGTTTGTTGCCAGAGCTGTTTGCCAGTGAACCGGTCAAAACAGAGAACTTCAAACTGAAAAAGAGTATTCGGGAAGGTAATGCCAAAAACTCGTTCAGGCTGTTCTTCTGGAGGTGGCAGGCTTGGATCAACAACTTTGGTATCAACGGCTGTCACAACAAATATCTTGTCATCCCACACAATAGGAGAAGCGTTACCCTGTCCTTCAATCGGTACTTTCCAGCGAATGTTGTTTTCTTCAGTCCACGTGATAGGAGGTGAAGCAGTTGCGCTCATACCAGTGGCTTCTGGCCCTCGCCATTGATGCCAGTAGCTTTTTGTTTTCTCAAGAAAAGCTTTTTGTTCACGCGGGAATTGGTAGTTGCTGTCTGCAAATGTGTCATTTCTTGTCAGCGTATCTTCACTTTTTTGCTGTTTTCCTGATGACTGGACGTAATCCAATATTCTGACAAAGAGTTGTCCTTTATTGATGCCCTTATTCTGTGCGCTATTGGCCTTTTTCCAGAGTTCTCCTAGGCGTGTTCGTTGCTTCGGTGATAATTTTTTCATTTGTTCATCAACGTAGGGTTGATGATTTGAGCCGCGGTAACCACGAGGAATCGGGCGTTGTGCTATTTTCCGAAGGATGTCTTGAGATGATGATTGAACCCGCGGACCTTTCTGAGGAGTTTGTTTTCCTTTTATTTGTTTGTCTTTTGTTCCAGTTTGAGAAGACCAGTCAGGTGCATCGTCTATGACATCCTCGTACAGCGTGAGCAGTTTCTTCTTGAGACGCTCGGTGACTCTCGGACGTTGTTTTGAGATGTCCTTCTTTTGTTGTGGATCAGTTTTTAAGTCGTACAGCGAGAACCGGCTGAACCCGCCTGCCTTAATGGTTGGGATCCATGCTTCCTCGAAGGTCCTTAAACGAACGAACTCGCTCTTCAGCCGGTTGTATTCGGGGCTGGAGAAGGTGGTGTTGCTGACGCGGGAACCCAGGTTGGTTGCCTGCGGATCGATGCCTGCCAATCTAGCAAGTTCCTGCTGCAATTCGTTTTTCTTGTCATTATTCGCAGGCAGTTTGTAATCAGAGTAGCCCATCAGCGTGTAATCCCCTTCACGCAAGGTGGCCAGATGACCCGATGACGGTGACAGCCAGATCATGGGCTGGGAACGTGTAAAGGTGCCTTCTTCAACAAGTAAAGGTGTGAGGTCAGCACCGTCAAGATGTACGTCTTTCGGTTCGTCTATTCCGGTCAGTCCACAAATTGTTGGTAGTAAATCAACAGATCCGGCACATGTGTCTTCAGTGCGACCGCCTCGAAAACCATTCGGCCAGAAGAAAATACCAGGTGATCGCAATCCACCTTCAAAGTTCGATCCTTTGGCACCATTGAGTCCACCATTGCGATCAGCTCGATAGCTTCCGTGGTCTGAGGAATAAATAATGAAGGTGTTGTCCAGCTTGCCTGTTTCCTTGAGCTTTGCAACGAGTCGTCCAATGGCTCGATCGGTGTTATCGACAGTGGCCGAATAGATTGCGGCTTCATCCTTGAGGTCTCCGTAGATCGACACGATCTCATCGGGCGCCGCCAGCTTGTGATGGGGCTCGTTGAACCAGATGTTCATGAAGAACGGCTGATCGGGATTTGCCTTCGTTTCTAACCACTTGATTGCGTCATCCACGATCAATTGACAAGAATAGCCTTTCAACGGTCCGACTCGTTTGCCGTTGCGCATAAAGTTCGTAGGATTCCTGTGACTTGGGCTGGCTCCGTTCGAGAGGCCGAACCAGTAGTCAAAACCGTGCTGTTGAAGCGTAGGTTTTTTTCGTTTGCCTGAGGTTATCCCGACGTGCCACTTGCCGAAGTGGGCCGTTCCATATCCAGCATTCTGAAGCACTTCTGCGATTGTCACTTCACGCTCGAGCAGATGCATGTTGTGCCATTGGTCTTGCAAGACGCCGTAAATGCCGGTGCGAAGATTCTGCCTTCCGGTAAGGAGGGTCGCCCGCGACGGCGAACAGACTGCCGCCCCGGCGTGAAAGTCGGTGAACCGCACACCACGATCTGCCAGGTTGTCGAGCACTGGTGTTTTTACAGGTCCGCCATAACAGCCGAGATCC
>PKCL01000396.1 GCA_002862165.1 Planctomycetaceae bacterium | reverse complement strand
AAGGAGGGTCGCCCGCGACGGCGAACAGACTGCCGCCCCGGCGTGAAAGTCGGTGAACCGCACACCACGATCTGCCAGGTTGTCGAGCACTGGTGTTTTTACAGGTCCGCCATAACAGCCGAGATCCCTGGAGCCCAGATCATCGGCTAGCAGAATGACTACGTTGGGCTTGGATTGCTTTTCTCCAGCTGACACAAACGCAGCCAGCATTAGGAAGCATAAAAATGTGAAGATTAGTTTCATAGTATTCGCTCAGTTCGTATTTCCTTTTTCAACGTCTTCGGTCTCTTCCTTGCCTCCGGAAATGTAAGTGAGAATTTTGATGAAAGAGACTCCCGGATTGGTCATGTTTGGATTGAGGCGGCGTTTTTCTTTCCAGAGCTTAACGATATGGGCACGTTGTTCAGGTTTGAGACCGGCCATGACGCGGTCAACGTAGGGCTGGTGGCTGCTTCCCTGGTATTCGTCTGGAAGAGGATTTGTGTCGATGCGGGCAAGGAGCTTCACGGTATCGGACTCGGGTGCTTCGGTAGCAGGCCGTTGCAGTCCGTTTTCTCGAGGCTTCTTCGTGGCGGCCTGTTCTTCCGGGGTGACATATTCTGGTCCATCAGCCATGACACTTTTGTAGAGTTGGTTGGCCTGCTTTTTCATGCGTGCGACGATCTCAGGATTTTCCGAGGCGATGTCCTGCTCCTGGCTTATATCGTTTGCAAGATCGTAGAGTTGAACTCGATTGACACCTCCTTTTTTCATGAGCGGGATTAAAGCCTCATTGAAGTAGAACAAGGACCGGAATTCATCGCGTAGCCGGTTGGCTTTGGGATTGGCAAATCTGCCGTTGAACATGCGGGAGCGAAGATTCAATCCACCCAGCTCCTTTTGAAGGTCGTCCCCAAGGGCCAATTCTGTCTGCTGTAGCAAACGGTTCGCCTTTGTATTGTCAAACGGGAGTCGGGCTGTGCTCGGAGCCAAAAGGGTGTGGTTACCCATTCGAAGCGCCATGGTGGAGCCGTTCATCCAGAAAAGGGGTTGATGACGTTCAAAACTGCCCGTGCCGGTGAGCAGAGGAGTGAGGTCCGAACCGTCAAGAAAGACGCCCTTGGGTTTCTCGATGCCAAGAAGCCCACAGATGGTCGGAAGCAGATCCACGGCTCCGGCAGGCTCGTCCTCTACGCGGCCACCGGGGATTTTTCCTTTCCAGTAGAAGATGCCCGGCACTCGGTGGCCGCCCTCATGATGCGAACCCTTTTTGCCACGCAGTTCTCCACTACGCTCTTGTCGGTAACTGCCGTTATCGGAGGAGTAGTGAATGATGGTATTGTCGAGCTGGCCGAGTCGCTCGAGCTTGGCGATGAGTCGCCCGATGGCACGGTCCGTGTTGTCGATGGTGCCGTTGTAGATGGCAGCCTGATCGTTGAGCGCGCCATACTCGGAGACGATCTCGTCGGGGGCTGCAATGACAGCGTGAGGTTCATTGAACCAGATGTTGATAAAAAACGGAGCATCGGCGTCACGTTTCTTGTCGATCCAGTCAATGGCTTCGTCGACGACGATTTGGCAGGAGTAGCCTTTCATGGGCCCGACGGGTTTGCCGTTGCGCAGAAAGTTGGTGGGATCTTTGTGACTGGGATGAGCACCATTGACCAGGCCGAACCAGTAGTCGAATCCATGTTCGGTAGGAGTGGGGTTGTCGCGATTATTTATCGGCATGCCCAGATGCCATTTACCGAAGTGAGCGGTGCCGTAGCCTTCGTCTTTCAGGACTTCGGCGAGTGTCGTTTCACTTCGAAGGAGATGCATTCTGTGACGCTGTTCACTGAGGACAGAATAGACTCCGGCGCGGATGTGGTTGCGGCCGGTGAGAAAGGTGGCACGCGAAGGAGAGCATACCGGCGCTCCGGAATGGAAGTCGGTGAAGCGCACGCCCTCGGCAGCTAACGTGTCGAGTACCGGTGTATTGACTGGACCCCCGTAACAGCCAATGTCGCGGTAGCCGAGATCGTCGACGAGCAGGGTGACGACGTTGGGTTGCTTGTCTTTTCCAAAAACGGGACAAACCAGAAGCAGGGCAAATAAAATTGTAAGTATGGGTTTCATGTTATTTCTTTTTGGGAGCACCAAAGTGCGGCGCGTTTTTCTCAGGGAACCACTTTTTCAATTCCGCCTTGGTCGAGGTATAGGCTAGGTCATCCGCAAGATTCTTTCTCTGAAGTGGGTCGGCTTTGACATCGTAAAGTTCCTCACCTCCGTCGCTGTATTGGATGTAGTGAAAGTCGCGTGAGCGAACCGCGTGATTCGCACCAAGCCAGTGGGGTGAGTTCGTGATGATTGCTGGATAGGGCCAATCGGCGTTCGGGTCGTTGACAAGCGGTGCGAAGCTGCGTCCATCGAGATGTTCATTTTCCGGTAGGCCACATAAGTCGATCAAAGTCGGATAAAGATCAACAAGACTGACCGGACTCTTGCAGATCATTCCGCTGGCCGGTGTGCCAGACGGCAACGTGCCAGGCGCGTAGATGATGAGCGGTGTGCGGCTGGTCTGCTCCCAGAGCGCCAACTTCCCAATCTTCTTTTCGCCGACGTCGTAACCGTGATCGCCCCAGAGAACAACGATGGTGTTGTCACGATAACGACTCTTTTCCAATGCGTCGAGCACATGACCAACGCAGGCATCAGCGAACGAATCTGCTGCGAGGCAGCCTTGGACAGCCTCCTTCCATTTACCGCTCTCACGGATGTGTTTGATGTGACGTTCACCCATCCGCCGGCCAATGGCAGGTATGTCATCAAAATCGTCTGCCTTGTACGGCGGAAGTTCGATGTCTTCGAGTGGATGCATGTCGAAGAATTTCTTCGGGGCATACCAGGGAAGGTGTGGCAGGTAGATGCCACAGCCAAGGAAAAAAGGTTTGTCGTGATCACGCTGTAAAAACTGAGCGGCGCCGTCCGCCGTTTTCCAATCAGGATTGGCTTCAACTGGTGCGTCGGTCGGACCCCAGTCGATGAGCCGAGCAAGGATGGGATTGGATTCGAACTTAGGGCGCAAGCCGTGTTTGTAGCGTTCGTGTTTCGGCGGTGGGACAGCGCCCGTTCGCCTGGAATAGACATGGTCCCACGCCGCAGCATCAGAGAATTTGCCGTGCGCCTGATGATAAAGTTTGCCGCCGCCCCATGCGAGGTAACCATGGTGGCGGAAATACTGCGGGAGAGTCACCCAATCCTTGTACTCTGGCATGTCGCGAAACCAGTTGAGGTTTCCATATATTCCAGTCGTTGATGGCCTTAGCCCCGTCATGATCGAGGTGCGCGACGGGCTGCACAGTGGAGCAGCGCAATGGGCCTGCTCAAAGAGAACTCCCTTGCTCGCCAGTTTGTCGATGTGGGGAGTCTTCGCCTGTGGATGTCCGCCAAGGCAGCCGACCCAGTCATTTAAATCATCGACGGCGATGAACAAAATGTTCGGCCTGTCGATAGATTCAGCGGCGTGAGTTTGTTCCACAGCATGGACCGCAATCAAGAGCAATGCGATCGCCAGTGTGGCTGCACATCGATTCATCATCGCTGCGATGTCTGTCAGAAAAAGTTTCATTTCACTTCTATGATATTTTTATGGATGAAGTTGCTTACTTTGGTGCGTCTTCAAAATGTGGATACCGATAGTCTACTTTGTCATTCGTCGAAACCTTATGCGTTGAGCCATCTTCAGGTTTGTAGATATAAAGTTTTCCGCCTGCGTGATAAACGATTGAGGATTCGTCTTTCGACCAACGCGGGTATGCAAACCAGACCGGTTTCTCTTCCTCGTTTGCAAACGGCTGTGCCTTGGTTAACGTGCGGCTCTTGGCATCGAAATCTGCGACGTAAAGCGTGCGTCCCGGGACTCGTCGCTCGAAGCCTCGCTGAAACTCAAAGCAGACTCTCGTTTCGGTCGGTGACAGACTGACTCGGTCCAGTACTCCCGTTTTTGCCAAGTCACACTCGATGCGTTCGAATGTCGCCTTGGTATTCTTTCCGGGCGTCATCAGGTAGTACCCCATGCCTTGGTCTGGTGGATTTGATCGGACGAGGATCCGGCCATCATTAAGACACGTGTAAGCCCAGGTATGATGCTCCCTACTGGTGAGGGCAACTTCGTCGCCAGGCTTTGCACCCACCTTGCTGGCCATCACCACGTAGCCACCCGTTTGTGGTTTCTTTCGATTCCAAATCGGCGTATTTGTCCCGTCGCGAGTCCAAGTTTGATTGAAGTCTGTGTGGGTGCCGTCGGTCAGTTGATGCAGCCCGGTTCCATCGGCATGAATGATGTGTATTGCGGTTTTCCATTTCGAGACATCAGGATCGTTCTTCAACCTACGGAAAAAGACCAGCATGTCGCCAGTCTTCGACCAGGAAGGTTTGAAGTCATCGTGTCCAGTAGTCAGTGGTTTGTTCTCTGGCTCACCATAGGTGTTCACGTGGATTTCACCATTCACGTAATACGAGCCTCGACTAGTGATAGTCTCATCTGCTGTTGCTTTGTTACATACGGCGATCTGCATACAAATCAGTGACAGGAAGCAGAAAATTGTGCATATGGATTGCATGGTTGTTTTTCAGTCACTGCTTTTTATGTTTTGTTCTTTCATTTCACATACAACTCGAAAGCCGGCAAGATACTCGGGCCTATAGTGCGATCCCCCAGCAATGTGTCGAGTTGCCGAGCGAACATCCTGAGAGTTGCTACTAAATCCCCCACCACGCCAAACGTGTAAGCGTCCTTTCTCAGGACCCTTTGGGTCAATGGTAACTTTTTTTATCAGGGTGGTGGGATAGAGGTCGTACTTGTCACTGCACCACTCGCATACGTTTCCGTGCATGTCATAAAGCATCCAGTGGTTTGGTTTTTTTAAACCCCAAGGATGCGGATACTGTTCATTGGCCTTATAGGCATTGTTAAAATACCAGGCATATTCACCAAGCTTGAAGGGTTTGTTTCCAAAGTGAAATGCTGTCAATGTGCCGCTTCGGCATGCATATTCCCATTCGGCCTCGGTTGGCAGCCGGTAGACCCTGTCTTCTTTTTTACTCAAGCGTTTACAAAACTCTGTAGCTTTTCTGAGAGAAACATACGTAGCAGGAGTGCTCGGTATTTTTTTTGTGAGGGGTTCATCAAGCCAAGGCTTTTCATCCATGACCATGGTGTATTGTTTTTGAGTGACCTCGGAGACACTCATGAAAAATGGTGTCGAAATCCGGACTCGATGCAGTGGCGATTCATCTTTTATATTGGACCACTTCACCTTGGTTTCTGAAGAAGTGCCCATCTGAAACTCCCCGGAGGGAATCGGAACAAAAATGAGTCCAATCGAGTTCTCAAATGCTTGACCGGTCTCGGTCTGTTCCAGTGCCAATGAGGATGCAATGAAACCTAAACTTGGTGAAGTGCGAGAGCATCCTGCAAGTAAACTGACAGCGAAACAGAGTGACACTATCCCACACGTGTGTTGAAGAATGTTCCTCCGGAGGGGAGCCATCAAAACTCTCCTACGACTTCACCACTATTTCGAGTATGAATCTTCTGCCAGATTCCTCGTTCCGCTGCGGGTCCACAATTATTTTGGCCGCCTTTGAAATCAATATCTTGCGTCACATATCTCGTGGAGGCATCAGCCATTAAAAACTGTGTCCCGCCCGGGTGTTGGCTTCGCGCAGTCATCTGTCCTGTTGACTGGCTGTCATAGCAGCCCATGGGTGGCGTGCCAAGTGATCCAGATGCAGCACAGTTTTCCATATCATCCGAGTATGGTTGGCGGCTGTTTGGACGGCTTGCATCGTTATACATGGCAGCGGTTCCAGCACCTAACCCCGGCATGGCCCAGCATCCTCGCAGATCATTTTTGTTCAGGCCTGCTCGCAATTCATTGATTGCAACAGTGTTCGATGTGCCGTCACGAAAATCTCGAATACGTACCGAAGAATTAACAGCACCGAAGCCGCCGTCGGCCTGGTTGTCTTGCACACCATGATGACACGGTGAAACATTCATTCCATAATTTCCACGAGCCCACCCACCACCCGCATAGGCACATAGTTCACCGTTCGAACTCGAATCAGACGGGCATAGAAAGGCAGTGATTTGCTCTGATCGCTGGGGATTTTGATGTGGGGGTAGATCAAAGTCCCACTGGTCGTAGATCACGCTTTGTTCCATGTATGGCAGAATAAAAACGCACCAATTTGCACTCTTCCCAGTTTGATCGGCGATTCGTTTCTCGTTGCCTCCTGAGCTGGTGAAGAAAGGTGGGAATGAACGACTTGCATCGTGGTAGTTGTGAAGCGCGAGACCGATCTGTTTTAAATTATTTTTGCATGACAGCGTTCGTGCAGATTCACGTACCTGTTGTACTGCTGGTAGAAGAAGTCCAATGAGAACTCCAATAATGGCAATGACAACAAGAAGCTCAATAAGGGTAAACGCACGACGATTATTCATCAGTGAATCCTTGTTCATGGATTTTGTTCCTGTTGCACACCCGTTGTCATGAGCAGGTAGATAGTTTTTAGCTATAGATATTCTTAAGTTTTCTTATTCTATTTCCCCCGGAATCAAGCTTACTTCATGGACCATGAGCCGACTTGAGACCCCTGCATTCGTAAATATCCAAACCCGATCAAGATAGAGCCCATCAGGCTTTTCTGCTGATTTAGTATGTTTTCTAGCTAAACACGGGTCAATAGAAAAGTCACTCAGTTGGTAAATGACTTCAAAACATTTTTCTTCATCGATCTTAGTAATAGGCTGCTCGTTTAATAAGTCTCCACGAAACATTCCTGCAAATTCACCATTGTCATCCGACACGGCAATACCAATTTTAAGTTTTGCTGGATAATGCAGTCGACCGCGGACACGGAATTGAGCACTTGGAGTGAGAACAACAGGCGGCTCACCCCTACCGGACACAGGAATGCCTAAGAGCGCTATAGTGATATCCGGGTAATTGGCCGGAATGAAAGGAAGGGCCTTTTGAGCAGCCGGTCGTTTTTTTGTTGCTGGAAGCCACTGTCCAAAGCCTCCAGTATGTATGTCCAGCGAACTCTTCCAATGATTTTTCGAGGCTGGCAGCCGGGTTGGTGAGAGATCACTACCAGCCTTTGCGGTTACACAATAGTGAGCTGGAATGTCAACCACGCTGCCATCAAATAAATGCTTCAGGCGAACATTCCCCTCCCGGACATTCACCGTAGTGAACGCCTGCAATGCTTCAACTTCAAATCGTGTCCCCACAACTTCAATCACAGTCGATGGCGTTTGAATGATCATTGGCTTACCGACAGGCTGCGGGACAACGTCTGCAGTAAATGCTCCTTGCTTCAGTCGTAATTTTTTCTGGCCAATATCTGCCAAGGTGAGCATTGACGTTCCTGAGATGGTCACAATTGATCCGTCTTTGAACTGTAGTTCGAACCATGAACACGGACCCAAGCCTTCAATCGTGCCTCCTGTCAGTTCTCTTCCGACATGCATGTCGAGCACAATTTCTCCCTGATTTCCTGTCCAGAGAAGCGACCCCCTAAAGCCAGTAATTGTGGCAATTGGGCTATCAGCTATCTGCGAGCGAGCGACTTTTTCTATTGGTGCAAAAAACGTAGTCATCTGCCTGTAGAGCAAGCTACTCAAAAGCATGAGGAAGACCGCAACCGTAGGTAATGTAACGAACTGAGAAACGAAAGTTTTTTTCGAACCGGGGCTCTCCACCAGTGCCTTCCCTGATGGGAGAATGTCTTTGTTCTGGGGCGACCCCGCAAGTTCGTATATCGTTTCAGTGATCTCAGTGTCCCATTGAGCGAGTTCAACAAACTGCTGACGAGCAGCGGCGTCACTATCAAGAAGTTCAGCAACGTGTTCTTTTTCAACGTCTGTTAACTCACCATGTAAGTGACGATCAAACAACTCATCCCAAATTAGATTATTGTTCATGAGGTGATTCTCATTCTGCTTTCGACACACGAACGGAGCTGCTTCTTTAGTCGAAAGAGTGACTTTCGTACAGCTTCAATAGTCATGCCAAGTTGTTCACCGATCTGATTATATCCAAGTTCGTCTTTAAACCGTGATTCCAATACAGCCCGTCCACGATCGGGAATTTTTTCGAGGCAATGCCGTATCGCTTCTTGCCGAGATATTGTCTCATCATTTTTTCTGCTCGCCTGAAATTCATTGAAGGCTGCATCAACAGCATCGTCAATGAGTCGTTCAGCAAGGGACCTCTCTTGGTGGTACTGACGTTTTGCATGCAGCACTTCAAGACGGACAATCGCACGACACCAAGCCAAAACGGATGTCCCTTCTTGAAACTGATCATATTTATTCATGACGACAATCATTGCCTCATGTACAACATCCTCTGCTGCAGTAAAGTTTCCGAGAAGTGAACGTGCATAAGTAAGCAAGTCTGTACGGCAACTGAAAGCTGCTTTAATCACTCGGTCTCTTTTTTCATCAATGTTGACCATTGAGTTGGTACACTTTTGAGGCCTGACGACATGTATCAGCTACGTGCTTCGAAGCATTTTTTAGTTCCCTAAGTTCATAGGGCATCTCGGTTATTAGAGAATCTCGTTGATATATCTTTACCGGTTCTACGATGACATCGTGGACATTTTCTGTCCGTATCAGTCAGCTCTCAAAAGCCAGATTTGAATGATGAGATGCCTACTCGATTTATACCAAGTAGCTTAGCGAAAATGCACAATATAAAAATGTCTGAAGAAGTTGACACGATGAGAACACCTCAGGTACCGATTCGTCTCACGCGAAGCCCTATTTTCTGGATAGTTTCAGTAGAAGGAACGTTGCAAATCGAGATAAGTCCCCTAGATTTTGAGCATGGTAATGTGAGTGCAGGAAAAACCCTTGCGAAATGTTTTGAACCCTGATTTATTGAAGTTTTGTCATTCATATTGAGTAGGGCGTAACAGGTAGTAGTGCTTTCTCTTCTAAAAACATCACGATCCTCTCAGCTGTTGCCTCGTGTGATGCAGATAGCAACGGCGATGCTTCTTTGTGGGGGACACTGTCTAGATGCAGAAACGTTTGAAGATGTTCAAGGTGTTTTGGGGCGTTATTGCATCGACTGCCATTCTGGGAGTGATGCTGAGTCAGGTATTGCAATTGACTCATACACGGCAACGAATGCTCGCAGTACCGATCGAGCAAACTGGAGACGTATTCTTCGTCAGTTGCAAGGTAGAGCGATGCCTCCTGATGATGCCGACCAGCCATCAGAGGAAGAGCGAAAGCTTGTTGAACAATGGATTCTTGATGATGCATTGAAAGTCGAATGTGTCGGCCCTGATCGGCCTGGTCGAGTAACGATTAGGCGTTTGAACAGACAAGAGTACGACAATACAATCCGTGATCTTTTTGGTATTGATCTCAAACTCGCAAAGACGTTTCCAAGCGATGATGTTGGATATGGTTTTGATAATATTGGTGATGTTTTATCTGTCTCACCTGTACTCTTTGAGCGTTATATCGATGCTGCTGATGAGATTGTGCGAACAGTTATTGCGAGCACAGATGTTGAGGCTGCGCCTCGTCGACAGTTTGAAGGGAAGCGTTTCCCCACTCGTGGTCAGGTTACACGAGACTTTACGTTGGAAGATGCTGGTGAATATGTCTTGCGCGTACGAGCGTGGGGTGACCAGGCCGGGAATCAAGCTTGTTTCATGCTTGTTGGCTTAGATGGAAAGCCACTCCGAAAAGAACTTGTACGGAATGACCGGAATCGGCCGACAGACTTTGAAGTAACTCTTGATCTGAAACAGGGCAAGCACCAACTTGGTGTTGCGTTTCTTAATGATTTCTATTTGAAGTCAGGCCCACAGGGAAAAAAGCTTGATCGAAATCTGAATGTTGATTCGATCGAGTTGATCGGCCCGCTCGGAATACTGCCTGATTCACTTCCTGAATTTCATACACGTTTTTTTCAGCCTCCAATTGACCCTAGAGCAACCGTCACACACCAGACGGAGGCCATCAAGAAGCTGCTGAACCCACTCGCATCGCGTGCTTTTCGTCGGAGAGCAAGTATCACAGAGGTTGAAAGCCTTGGGAGAATATTTTCATTAGCACGCCGAAATGGTGAGACCGTTGAACGGTCAACACAACTGGCAGTCGCAGCCATACTTGTTTCTCCATCATTTCTTTTTCGGATGGAAGTTGACCCAGAGCCTGGGGAAGTGCGAGATCTAAATGATTTTGAATTGGCAACAAGACTTTCATATTTCCTGTGGAGTAGTATGCCAGACGATGAATTGTTCGGTGCTGCTGCACGGGGTGAACTGCATACAGAAGAACAGCTTGTTCAGCAGGCAAGACGAATGCTGAAAGATGATCGTGTGGAGGCACTCGTTGAAAACTTTGCAGGGCAATGGCTTCAGCTTCGTGGACTTGAAGAAGTAAGCCCTAGCCAGAAGCAATTTCCAACGTTTGATAATCAGCTCAGGGAAGCAATGCTTCGAGAGACTGAACTCTTCTTTCGTACGATTGTGTCAGACAACAGAAGTATCCTCGATTTCCTTGACGCTGATTACACGTATGTGAATGATCGTCTTGCCAAGCACTATGGGATATCAGGAGTATCTGGCCCCGATTTCAAACGAGTCTCTCTTGAGGGTGGTCGTCGGGGTGGCCTTCTTGGTCAGGCTAGTATCCTGACAGTCACATCGGACCCAACTCGGACGAGTCCCGTCAAGCGAGGGAAGTGGATTCTCGAAAATCTTTTTGATGCCCCACCTCCGGAGCCTCCACCAAATGTCCCACAACTAGCTGAAGGCGATTCATCGCAACTCACGGGATCGTTACGGGAACAGATGGAAAGGCACCGGGCTGATCCGGCATGTGCCTCATGCCATAAAATGATGGACCCACTTGGATTCGGACTTGAAAATTATAATGCAATCGGTGCGTGGCGAGATCGAGATGGAACCATAGAAATTGATGCAACCGGGGAGTTGCCAAGCGGACAGACATTTGATGGGCCGCAAGAGCTACGACATCTTTTACTCCAGCGGCAGGATGATTTCCGTCGATGTCTTTCAGAGAAAATGCTAACTTTTGCCCTCGGCCGGGGGTTAGAATATTACGATGCATGTGCAGTGGAACGAATTGTCAATCGACTTCAAGCTGATGATGACCGTTTCGCAATTGTTGTTGAAGAAATTGTAAAAAGCCCTGCGTTTCGGCAGCGCGAATCCGGAGAGAGCCAATGAGAAACCAGCTTTCAAGAAGAACCGTATTGCGAGGTGCTGGAGTCAGTGTTGCACTACCGCTTCTCGAGGCGATGGCCCCAGTATCTGTTCAGGCTGCAACAGGGTATCGTCGAAAAAAAGAACCACTGCGAATGGCATTTGTGTATGCGCCCAACGGCATTCATATGTCAGATTGGACGCCACAGGAAGAGGGCAGTGACTACAGACTGCCCCCAACTCTTGAACCACTTCGTGAGTTACAAAGTGACTTTAGTATTCTCAGTGGACTTGCCCAATATCATGCCAATGCAAATGGTGACGGAGGTGGTGATCATGCCAGAGCCATGGCAACCTTCTTAACGGGTGCCCAGGCGAGAAAGACAAATGGTGTTGATATTAAAGCCGGTGTATCGGTGGATCAGCTTGCTGCCGCAACGGTGGGAAGACGCACACGATTTGCATCACTCGAAATTGGTGCTGAAGGCGGCAAAACAAGTGGGAGTTGTGATTCTGGATACAGTTGCGCCTACTCTTCAACAATTTCGTGGAAGAGCGAAAATCAACCTGTCCCGAAAGAAAAAGATCCACGACTTATTTTTGAACGATTATTCGAAGGCACCCGTGCTGGTGAATCAAAACAGATGCGAGCAAATCGTCTGAAGTTTAGTCGTAGTATTCTAGATTTTGCACTCGATGATGCGAAACGGTTGCAACAGGTGGTTGGACAGGCAGATAAGCGAAAGCTTGATGAATATCTCACAAGCGTTCGGGAACTTGAGCAACGGGTCCAAAGAACATCACAGGATGAATCAACCAGTACAAAAGAAATGACAAAGCCGGATGGTATTCCTGACAGCTATCGGGATCATCTACGGTTACTTGCAGATCTTCTCGTTATGGCGTTTCAGGTTGATGCCACTCGGATTTCAACACTGGTCTTTGCGAATGAAGGAAGTAATCGCAGTTACGATTTTATTGGAGTGCCCGAAGGACATCACTCACTTTCACATCATCGAAACGATCCTGAAAAGCAGGAAAAAATCAAGAAGATTAATCGCTTTCATACTGAGCAGTTGGCGTATCTACTCAAGCGGCTGAAGTCGATCCAAGAAGGTGACAAATCAATTCTTGATCGAACGATGCTTGTTTATGGTGGTTGTATTGGTGATGGTAACCGACATGATCACAACAGGCTGCCGATTCTACTTGCTGGTGGTGGAGATGGCAGATTGAATCCTGGTAGGCATGTCCAGTATCCGAGCAAAACACCACTGATGAATCTCTATGCAAGCATGCTCGATCGCTTTGGTGTCCACGACAACGTGCACGGTGACGCTACAGGTATGCTCGAAAATATTTAATATGACCAGCAGTCCATACTGACTCTGGTTGTTGTCAGTCATGTGATTTGCTCTCGAGTGCAACACACGAAGCACAAACTGTTCGTCGGCCTTTTCCCAGAATGACTGGATAGTGTTTATAGGCCTTGTGGCTGAATAATTTGTTGTCCAAGATTCATATCTACAGTACAACGAGTTCTCTTAACGAACCCCTATCCGGCCTTGATTGCTTCAGGTGACCTCGAAGTGAAAAAATCCACACGCTGCAAAGGCATAGATGAATGAAAGTCAAAAAGGAACCAGGTTTTCTAAGGTGGTCTACTCCCCTGATAAATAGCATCACTAAATGCTTGGCTAGTATCGGGATGCTGGCCGTGTTCTCTGGTGTGCTGGCTGCTGAAATTTTTGACATGGATGCCATATGTGACCCCACCACATTAGATGTCGAAGTTCTTCAAGACTGGCATTCTGTTGAAGATGAGATTGTGACACGACAAAAGCTGGTCACGATCAATGTCGGTGAACTGTGGCCAGGCCAGAATTTCCGCGTGCCGGTACGAATGGTTGTGCCAGCCAACCAGAAAGCTAGGGGTTTTCATCTGACTGGCGGCAGTACACCCGGTCGTCTGGAGGAAGATTTTCATCCCAACGGAGTTTTCCGAGAACTTCTGAATGGTGGTGTCGGGCTTGTGTTTACCGTTGTTCAGGAGCCCGGCAGTTACGGCGAACGAGATCTCGCGAGAGCAGCTGAGGAACGTTTCGTGAGAACGCTGAATCCACATGTTAAAATTCAATATTGGGCGTGGCCAGCAACGTTGATGCGGGCGATTACCACAGCGTATTCCGAGTCTGATCATTTTGAAAAAGGAAAAGTTGCTGCAACTGGTGGATCAAAAAATGGTGCATCACCCTCAATGGCGATTTTGCATGACGAACGCATGACAGCCGTTCATGCCACAGTTTCACCAATTTGGGACTCACCTCTGCGGCTTTGTGATCGGGCTGCATGGGAGGAACTTGATTCACAGGAAGGAAGGCGAGGACCTTTTTCTGGGGGACATTATGGACCAACCTTTAATCGAGAAGTCTTGGAAGAAGGCCATACATGGGAAGATCTTCAGGCCTTTACTCGTGAAATATCAGATGAAGTATTTATTTCTCGAAACCTTAAACAGCTTCGGCGTCGTGGTGTTGAAATGCTCTTTCATCCGGGAACACATGATTGTGTTGCCTACGACATGGCCTGGGGTGGTGCGGAGCACCCTGATATCCCGGTATATTTAGGAGCTAACACAGGCCACGGGAAAAGGGGACATCCTCGATTGGAGCGAGGTCAGTCGAATAAATCAGCATTTCTGCTGACACATTTCTTTCCGGAAGAGATCAGTGGCAGGTTGCTCGTACCTCCGAAAGTCGAACATGCATTTGTTGATGAAGCGATTGAAGTGATTGTGGAGTTTCCAGATGGATATGAGCCAGAGGGTGGCAGCATCTGGTGGATATTCGATCGATCACCGGATGGCAGTCCACGATATCTCAGTGAGCCCATTCCGGATGATCATTTTGCAGAGATGCACTATGATGAACGACGTGGTGTCTGGGTTGCTGAAATTGAGCTTGATGCTCACGCAGACCAGATTGATTTCTTTAGTAACTATCTCAATATCATTGAGCACAATGGGCGTGCCTATGAAACATATCTCTCAAGCCCTTATACGCGAGTTGTACTACCGAAGCGATAAGTAGCATGTCATGTTCCATGAACCAATTGACTCTGCCCTACTTCGTTGAGAGAAAGTGAAGAACAGCATGAGCAAAGTCTTCTCTGGCATAGTGTTGTTTGGAGCTGTCTGTTTTTGTGGGATTGTAGGGGCATCGCAACCTCCACATGCCGTTCTGGTTGTTGGCACGCACCACTACTCACCACAACTGACAATGCCGTTCCTCGCATCTGAACTTGAGCGATTGGGGTTTCGAACGACGGTTGTGAATCCAGCGTGGGATCCTGAGAGAGATTCACGAGGCCTGCCAGGACTCGAAGTGCTCGAAGAAGCAGACGTCGGTATTTTCTTTCTGCGTTTTCTACAGTTGAAAGACAGCCAACTTGCCCATATCACAGAATTTATTGAGTCGGAAAAAGCTGTTGTTGGTCTTCGAACGAGTACGCATGCGTTTCATTATCCGGCAGGTCATCCCCGTAGTGCACTTAATAATGATTTTGGACAAAAGGTTCTGGGCTCTCCGTATCTGATTCATCTGGCTGGAAAGACCCAGGTGAAGCCCGCAGCTCATGCTCTGCATCATCCAATTCTTAGTGGAGTGGAAACAACAGGCTGGGAATCATCAGGCACACTCTATCTCATCAATGCGCAACCGGGAATTGAACCATTATTGATTGGTACTGGAAAATCTAAGCGTGTTGGTACAGTGACGAATCAATTCGGAGTGCATGAACTTCAAAAAACCATGTCAGCGCCAA